>NZ_QRQX01000032.1:0-12815 GCF_003475665.1 Collinsella sp. AF29-7AC | reverse complement strand
TTCGCTTCTAATAAAGAAGGCCAAGATTCGGGACGCAGTTCAAATGAGTGGTTTCAGTCATTTAAGTCTGTCCCCAATGAGTAGGTTGGAAAATAGTTCGCGCACGTCGCTTAAAAATAGTTCGCCCGGGTTTACTATTAACCTAGAAAAGTAGCAGATGGCTAACAACGGGGGATAAGATGGCGACAAAGCGAGCCTATGTCCAGGTCAGCGGGCTTAAGAAACACTACGGCGACGGTGATGCGCGCCTGACGGTACTCGATGGCATCGACACGTCCATCAACCGCGGCGAGATCTGCGTCATGCTGGGGCCCTCGGGCTCGGGCAAGTCGACCTTTCTCAACCTCATTGGCGGCCTGGAGGATGCCGACGGCGGCTCCATCATGGTGGACGGCTGCGACCTCACGGTGCTCAAGCCTGCCGATCTGGGCGAATACCGACGCCGCGAGCTGGGCTTTGTCTTCCAGTTCTACAACCTGGTGCCCGACCTTACCATCAAGGAGAACATCGAGGTCACGGCGCACCTGTCCAAAAACCCGCTCAATGTCGACGACCTGCTGCGTTCGCTGGGCCTCTATGAGCACCGCAACAAGTTCCCGCGTCAGGTCTCGGGCGGCCAACAACAGCGTTGCGCCATCGGCCGCGCACTCGTCAAAAACCCGGGCCTGCTGCTGTGCGACGAGCCCACCGGCGCGCTTGACTACAAGACATCCAAGGAAATCCTGCAGCTCATGGAGGACGTCAACCGCACCTACGGCTGCACCATCATCATTGTCACCCACAATGCCGCCATCGCGCGCATGGCCAATCGCGTGCTGCGCCTGCGCGACGGGCGCATCGTCGAGGATGAGCTCAACGAGTCGCCCGTCGCGGCCGCCGAACTCGATTGGTAGGCGGCGCCATGACACCTCTCGCAAAACGTCTCCCGCGCGAGCTGCGCCGCAATATCGGCAAGTACCTGGGCATCTTTTTGCTTATGTGCGGAAGCATCGCCCTCACGTCGGGCTTTTTGCTCGCGGCGCATTCCATTGGCTGCCTCATTGACGACATGCGCGATGCATACACGATCGAGGACGGCCGCGTGACTACCTCCTTCGAGGCCACCGACGAGCAGCTCAAGGCTGCCGAAGACGCGGCTGAGGACGTCGGCGGCGTTACGCTCTACAAGAACTTCTCTATCGACGCCATCATCAAAAAGGCGTCCGGCGACGACGGCACCAAGCGCACCCTGCGCACCTACGCGCACCGCACCAAGGTCGATATCGCGTCCTACTGTGAGGGCAGGCAGCCCAGGGCGGACGATGAGGTGGCAATCGACCGTGTCTTCGCCACCAACAACGACCTCGCCGTGGGCGATAAGGTCGAGCTTGAGGGCCGCACCTACACCATCTGCGGCATCATGACCCAGCCCGATAGTCAGGCGCTGTTCCTTAACAATTCGGACTTTACGGTGAACACCATCACGTATGGCGTCGCCGAGGTCACCGACGCCGGTTTTACCGTGCTCGAGGATGCCGGTGGCGCGCCTGCCTACACCTACTCCTTTACCTTTAACGACCGCGACCTCCCCACCGCGGATCGCATCGATGCGGAGCAGGATATGGTCGAGGCGCTGACCGATGCCGATGCGCGCGTCGACGATCTTATCGATGCCGATTCCAACCAGGGTATTGGCTATGCGCGCGATGACGTGGACGGCGACTCCATGATGTGGATGACGTTGCTCGACATCATCATCGTGATCATGGCATTTGTCTTTGTGGTGCTCACTGACGCCACCATCGAGGAAGAGAGCGCCATCATCGGCACGCTGCTCGCCAGCGGCTATCGCCGCCGCGAGATTGTGCTTCACTACCTGGCGCTTCCCGCCATCGTGGGCGTGGTCGCGGCGCTTTTGGGCACCGCGCTCGGCGTCGCGTTCTTTACCGAGCCCATGCGCGGCCTCTATTACGGTTCGTACAGCCTGCCTCCCTTCCAGGTGTATTGGAGCTGGGAGATCTTTGTGAAGTGCGCCGTGGTTCCTGCCGCCGCGCTCATCCTCATCACGCTGGTGGGCCTGCTTCGCAAGATGGGCAAGACGCCGTTGCAGTTCCTTCGTCACGAGGCGAGCGGCAAATCGGGCACCAAGCGCGGCCTGCAGCTGCCGGAGCGCATGGGCTTTGTCTCGCGCTTCCGCCTGCGCGTCTTCCTGCGCAACCTGGGCAACTTCGCCACGCTCTTCGTGGGCATTGCATTCGCCTCGCTGCTGCTGCTCTTTGGCCTGGCGATTTTGCCCACGATGACGCACTACGCGGACAACCTCGAGACGAGCCTGGTCGCCGAGCATCAGTACACACTCAAGGCGCCGCTGGAGCTCGAGGGCACTGCCGAGGAGCGCGAGCAGTGGTCGGCGCTCGAGCGCTTGCAGTCGATTGACGGCGCGCTGCTCTCCGCCGCCCAGGATGCCGATGACGAACTTGACGACGTGGCCGATACGGCGCAGACGGCAGCCGATGCCGCGACCGCATCTCCGTCTGCCGAGAGCCTGGCTGCAGCGCAGGATGCGCTTGCTAAGGTCAAGGACAAGAAGGATGCGCTCTACGCGCGCCTCGACGATCTTGCCGATGCCCTCGGCTGCGACCGCGATGAGGCCATCGACCTGATCGACAAGGCCTCTAAGATTGACACCGACAACGACGACATCCACCCGGTCAATACGACCGACAACGGCGCGGGCGCAATCGCGCAGGCCGAGAAATATGCCGGTTACCAGCTGCAATACGACCGCGGCGATGGTAATGGCGAGGAGACGATTTCCGTCTATGGCATTTCATCTCATTCGCGCTACTGGAAGAACCTCGATGTCGGCGACGGGCGCGTCGTCTTTGGCGGCGGTCTGCTCGATAAGTTTGGCTGGAGCGAGGGCCAGAAGGTCGAGCTTCGCGACAAGTACGAGGCTCGGGATTATTCTCTTGAGTACGCGGGTAAGGACTGCATCTGGGGTTCAAAGTCGGACATGAATATCTATATGAGCATCGATGACTTTAACGAGCTGTTCGACAACGACGCCGCCTACTTTAACGGCTATGTGAGCGACGAGAAGCTCGACCTCGACGCGCGCTACTTTGCCGGCGACACCACGCCCGACGACATGCGCGCCGTGGGTGACCAGTTCATCGGCATGATGAGCAAAATGATCGGAATGATGATCGGGCTCGCGGTGTTTATCTTCCTGCTGTTTATGTACCTGCTGACCAAAGCGGTGATCGACCACAGCGCCCGTTCGATCAGCTACATGAAAGTCTTTGGCTATCGCGATAGTGAGATCTCGCATCTGTACATCCGCTCGATCACGCTGTGCGTGGCGGCGTCGCTCGTGCTGAGCCTGCCGGTCATTATTGGCTCGCTCACGGCCATCTTCCGCTCGATGCTGCTCGCCTACAACGGCAATATCGAGATCTACGTGCCCGCTTGGTCCATGGCTGCATGCGTCGGCATCGGCTTTGCGACCTACCTGGTCGTGGCGCTGCTACACACGCGCTCTATCAAGCGCGTCGGCCTGGCCGAAGCCCTCAAGGTGCAGGAGTAGTCATGGACGTTCTTAAACGACTAGTCGTTGGGGACAGTCTTTGCCGGATCGCCGGCTCGCCGGCCGGGCGGCAAGCACTCATTTAAGTCTGTCCCCAATGAGTGCCTAACGACTCGGCGTTGCGCTTGACTTCGACCCTACTTCAACGGGTACCATCCTCTATGTCTGTAACGCCATATAGACCGAGGGGATATAACTATGACCGCAACTGCACCCACAGCACCCGCTAAGGTGTACTTTACCAACCTGCGTACGCATGCTCGCGAGAGCCAGCTCGACAAACTCAAGCGCCTCATTCGCCGCGCCGGCATTGAGCAGATCGACTTCGAGAACAAGTTTGTCGCCATCAAGATTCACTTTGGCGAGCTGGGCAACCTGAGCTTTTTGCGCCCCAACTACGCCCGCGCCGTCGCGGATGTCGTGAAGGAGCTGGGCGGCAAGCCCTTCCTCACCGACTGCAACACGCTCTATGTGGGTAGCCGCAAAAATGCGCTCGAGCACATCGACACCGCCTACCAGAACGGCTTTACCCCGTACGCCACGGGCTGCCAGATCATCATCGCCGACGGCCTCAAGGGCACCGACGAGGCGCTCGTCCCAGTCGAGGGCGGCGAGTACGTGCGCGAGGCAAAGATCGGCCAGGCACTCATGGATGCCGACATCGTGATTAGCCTCACCCACTTTAAGGGCCATGAGCAGGCCGGCTTTGGCGGTGCCATGAAGAACCTGGGTATGGGCGGCGGTAGCCGTGCCGGCAAGATGGAGCAGCACGCCGCTGGCAAGCCGAGCGTCGATACCACCAACTGCGTAGGTTGCCGTGCCTGCGAGAAGATATGCGCGCACAGCGCCATCACGTTTGACGGTACGCGTGAGCGCGAGCTTGCCAACGGCAAAACCCGTACGGTTCACGTTGCCGCTATCGACCACGATCGCTGCGTGGGCTGCGGACGCTGCATTGCGGCGTGCAACCAGGACTGCATCAAGCCCGACTATGATGCCGCGGCCGACGTACTCAACTACAAGATCGCTGAGTACACCAAGGCCATCGTCGACGGCCGCCCGAGCTTCCACATCTCGCTCGCCGTGGACATCAGCCCCAACTGCGACTGCCATCCCGAGAATGACACGCCCATCGTCAACGACATCGGCATGTTCGCGAGCTTCGACCCGGTCGCCATCGACCAGGCCTGCGCCGACGCCGTCCTGGCGTCCGAGCCGCTGCCTAACACCGAGCTTACCGACAGCGCGGCCAAGATGGAGCATAATCACGAGCATCTGGAGGGCGAGCAGGCCAAGGATCCCTTCTGCATCACGCATCCCGACACCGACTGGCGCGCGTGCATCGCGCATGCCGAGAAGATCGGCCTGGGCACGAGCAAGTACGAGCTCATCGAGGTCAAGTAGCACCTAGCTATTGGACAAAACAAGCGCATTCGTGGCGCAATTCAAGCAAAAACCGCCCGCGAGCACAGCGCTCGCGGGCGGTTTTCCGGAAGTATGCGGCAAATTTCGAGACCGTCGAGCACACGACGTTTTTTGGCAACAAAACCCCTGATAAATTGTTGATAAAACTGCGGTCTGGTCGGCAGTTCCAGATTTTGCCGCATACTTCCGAAAACAGGGGTCAGCTGGAGCTGTAAATGCTGATATTTGCCTAAAAAATCTCGTTGAGGAAGCTATCGACCGTGTTCCAGTAGAGTTCGGGGTCGACCTGCGCGCTCTTGGCGTGGGTGGCGTCGTGGATGGTGAGCTTTTGCTTGACCTTGCTGGCGCACGCGTCGTAGTTTTGGTCGAGCATGCTGTACGGCACAAAGGTGTCCTGGTCGCCATGGATAAATAGCATGGGGACCGTCGCGTGTTTAAGCTGCTCCACGCTGCTCGCCTTATGAAAGTCGTAGCCCGCGCGCACCTTGCACACCAGGTTCGCCACATCGAGCAAGGGGAAGCTGGGCAGGCCGAACACGTCCTTGAGTTGCAGAGAAAACTCGTCCCAGACGCTTGTGTAGCCGCAATCCTCGATGATGCACCTAACATTAGAGGGCAACGTTTCCCCCGCGACGTTCATAGCGGTTGCCGCACCCATCGACTCACCAAAGACCAGGATGCGCGCCTCGGGGTCAGTCTGAACGATTTGCTCGATCCATGCGACGATGTCGAGGCGCTCGGGCCAGCCCATGCCGATATAGTCGCCGCCGGAACGCTCGTGGGCGCGGGCGGCGGGTGCGAGTACGTTCATGCCGCGATCGTGGAAGCGCTTGACGTATCGGGCCATACCGATGGGCTCGTCGGTGTATCCGTGCAGGCAGATAGCGTAATCGTGCGTGCTCTCCGGGGCGGCAAAATACCAAGCGGCAAGTTTGGTCCCGTCATCTGCGGTGAGGCTGCTGCTCTCGCGATGCTCTTTGAACCACGCCCGCGCTTCGACTGCCTCGGCATCTATCTGCTCGTCCTTCTTGTCATCCTTGCCGTCTTGCATCATCTTCATGGTGTACGGCGCTTGGGGGTTCAGGGCAAAGTCAAACAAAAAGTTGCCGGCAAATCCAAGCAGCGCGACGACGAGCACCAACGCAACAACGCCGGCTATCTTGAGCTTTCGATGGGGGTGCGTGTTTTGAGCCATGCAGCGTTCTCCTCTAAAATGTTAATACGTCAACAACTAAACGAAGCGCATTATGGATGTTCGTCGTTGATGCGTCAACAAGCAAAGAATGGGTAAACAAAGGGACACGTATGGTGCAAATTTCGCACGTACCCAGACGCTTTGATATAGTGTTGAGAACTCTTTACATTGGAGGATGTAACCGGCATGTCCGATTCGAGCGACAGTTCTAAGCCGCGACCCAAGACCGCGGCCGTTCCACACTACACGGTGGGCGAGGAGATCATGAACTCCGTCACCCATGGTGTTGGCTGCCTGCTGGGCATTGCGGGCCTGGTGCTCCTGATCGTATTCGCTGCCCTGCGCGGCGGCGGCCCAGCCCACATGGCTGCGGCAATCGTCTATGGCGTCAGCATTATTCTCGAATATCTCGCCTCCACGCTCTATCATGCGATTCAGCCCGTGCGCGCCAAGCGCGTGTTTCGCATCCTCGACCACAGCTGCATCTACCTGCTCATAGCTGGCAGCTACACGCCGTTTTGCCTCATCACACTGGCAAACGACGGCGGCCCTGCGCTGTTCTTCGCCGTATGGGCCATCGCCATTATCGGCATCGCGCTGGAGTGCTTTATGCGCGAGCGTCAACCGCACTGGGTAAGCGGCCTGGTCTACCTGCTGATGGGCTGGCTCGTTGTCTTTAAGCTGCCCGAGCTCGTGGCGCTGCTGAACCCCGTGGCGCTTGCCCTGCTCGCCATTGGCGGCGTGTGCTACACCGTGGGCGTCCCGTTCTATATCGCCAAAAACGTGCGCTATCTGCACAGCGTGTTTCACCTGTGGGTGCTCGCCGGCAGCATCTTCCAGTTCATGGCGGTGATCCTCTTCGTAATCTAGCGACCACGCCTGCTCGCCCGCGTCTCCGTTTGGGCGACAGTGCAATTGCCGTATCCGCCACCAACGTTTTAACCTGACGTCCCGAATCTTGGAGGTTCGAGAAACTCCCGATGGACATAACCATCTCCCTTATCACCACCTTCGTTTTGACCCTCATCAACGGCTATTTCTCTATGTCCGAGATGGCGCTTACCACGGCCAAGCGCGCCGTGCTGGAGCACGAGGCCGAGGAAGGCGACAGGCGCGCCGAGCGTGCCATTAAGCTTGCTGCCGACTCCGACCAGCTGCTCGCCACCATCCAGGTCGCCATTACGCTCGTGGGCTTCGCCTCGTCCGCCGTCGCCTCGACGAGTCTGTCCGACCCGCTCGCCACGTGGCTCATGAGTTTTGGCATCGCGCCGCTCTCTGCCATTGCGCGCGGCCTGGCGCCGGTCATCATCACCGTCGCGGTCGCCTTCGTGTCCATCGTGATTGGCGAGCTTGTGCCCAAGCGCATTGGCCTGGCCAACGCCGAGGGCGTGTCCAAGCAGGTCGTGGGGCCGCTGTCGTTTTTCCAAAAGATCGCCCGTCCGCTCGTGTGGCTGACTGGCGCTTGCTCCGATGGCCTAGCCCGCATCCTGCGCATCAAGAGTGCCGACGACCGTCAGAACGTTTCGGAAGAAGAGATCAAGTACATGGTCTCGGAGCAGGATGACCTGCTCGACGAGGAAAAGCGCATGATCCACGAGATCTTCGACCTGGGCGACACCGTTGCCCGCGAGGTCATGGTGCCGCGCGTGGACACCACCATGTGCGAGGATGACGAGACGGTCGCCAGCGTGCTATCCACCATGCGCCAGACCGGCTTTAGCCGCATCCCCGTCTATCACGAGGACCCCGACAACGTGGCGGGCATCGCGCATATCAAGGACCTGATTCAGCCCGCGCTCGACGGCAAGGGCGACCAGCCCATCGCCGGCTTTTTGCGCGACGCCACCTTTGTGCCCGACACCAAGGACATTCTGCCGCTGCTGTCCGAGATGCAGACCTCGCACGACCAGATCGTGGTGGTCGTGGACGAGTACGGCGGCACGGCCGGTATCATCACCATCGAGGATATCGTCGAGGAGATCGTCGGCGAGATCGAGGACGAGTTCGACCCCGACAACAAGTATCTCACGCGCCTTCCGCGCCGCGAGTGGCTCGTTGATGGGCGTTTTTCGTGCGATGACGCGATTGAGCTTGGTTGGCCGCTCGAGGAAAGCGATGATTATGAGACCATCGCCGGCTGGATTTTGGAGCTTTGTGACTCGGTGCCCGACATCGGAGAGGTGTTTGAGGTCGCGGGGTACAAGTTTAAAGTGCAGTCGATGCGTGGCCAGCGCATCTCGCTCATTCGCGTGATCGCTCCGGCCGAAACCGATAAGAAGGATTCCGAGTCTTCGGTAGACGAGCCGACGACGTCGGGTGCGGGCTCTGTGGACCCGCACGATGGCGACGAGTAGGGCAAGGAAGAGTAGGGGAGAGTTATGGCAGGCCTGTTCAACATCCTTAAGGTCACCGTCAGTGAGGACAAGATCTGCGCGCATGTGCTGGTGAACCCCGGCATGCCGCTCATGACCTCGGAGGATATCGAGGCCACGGCGCGCGTGTACTACCTGGTGCCGGCGATTGCCAAGCACCTGTGCCTGGGCGATTCCGGCCGCGAGTTCCAGGACTGCATGGGTCAGACCGAGCTTTGCCATCTGCTTGAGCATGTGACGGTCGAGCTCATGAACGAGACCGGTCTTGCCGGCAGCATTTCGTGCGGCCGCACCCGCGTGAGCGAGCACGACGAGCGTGTCTTTGAGGTCGAGCTTTCGTGCCCCGACGACGCGCTGGCCATCGGCGCGCTGTCTTCGGCGACCTTTATGATGGATTGGGCCTATCTGCACGCCGACCAGCCCGCTCCCGATGTGGACGGTACGGTCGCGGGCCTGCGCAACCTGGTGCTGGGCATGCGCGCCGAGGCCGAGGGCAAGGACCCGCACGAGGCCGTTGCCGCCGCGAACGCCGAGGACGAGGCGGAGGACGAGGCTTCTGTCGAGACTGTTGCCGAGCCTGCCGGCGAGACGTCCGCCGAGGTGGCCGCTGAGCCCGAGTCCGCGGAGCCCCAGGGCGTCCCGAACTTTGACGATGGGCCGCAGGAGGCAATCGACACCGAGGGCGCGACCGCCGAGAGCCACGAGGCCCCCGCTGCCGTCTTTGGTGGCGCGGCGACGGCTCCGACTGCCTCCGCGCACGAGGGAGCGCTGTCGCTCGTTGACGGCGCCGGCGAGGACCCGGCCGCCACGATGGCCATGCCGGCTATGCCGCAGGAGTAGACTCACTTGCTTATCACCATCATGTACCTGCGCCTTTACCGTACGCAGATGAGCAAGACGGCAAGTGCTGCGCTGCGGGTATAATGGACAGCATTCAAACGGTGGGCGCCGAGGTGCCCGCAGGAGAGGAATGAACATGGGTAAGACTTTCAACTTCATCTCGGGTGCGCTCTTCGGTGCTGCCGCCGGCGCCATCATCGGCGTTGCCCTGGCTCCGCGCTCGGGTGCCGAGACCCGCGCCATGGCTGCCGATATCGCCAACGACGCCTGGGATAACATGCGCGATACCTACGAGCACAGTGCCGAGGAGGCCCGCGCTGCAGTCAACGACTTTGGCCCGATGGTCGACGCCAAGACCGACGACCTGCGCGCCAAGGTCGACCTGGCCCGCGAGCGCATGGACCAGCTGCGCGAGCAGCTCAACGACGCCATTTCGGGTGGCAACGTGACGCCTGCCGCCGACGTCGTGGTCGAGAACGCCGTCGAGGCCGATACCGAGGCTGCGGAGCCCTCGACCGAGGCATAATGCGCGCCGGGGATTTTGTCGGCGCCAAGATTTATCGCAAGCCTACCGAGGACAAGCGCACCAAAAAGGACGGCACGCCGCGCAGCCCTAAAAAGCTCGGAAAGATTCACTTTCCGGTCTTTACCCCGGGCGGTACGCGCGTGGTCGGCTTTATGGTCCGCCAGTCCGATATCGCGGGCATGATCGAGCGCCCCGACCGATTCGTAGCGCTCGACGCCATTGGTGTCTACGAGGGTGCCATTGCGGTCGATGACGTCAAGGACACGTACGATGCTGCCGCCGCCAAGCGCCTCGACATCAACCTGGACGATTGCATCATCTGGGTCGGTATGGACGTGCGCACGGAATCGGGCGACGTCGTGGGCTATTGCTCGGACGTTGAGTTTAAGCCACGCTCGGGCATCGTGCAGGCATTCTATGTGACCGCCGATGCCGCTTCGAGCGTGCTGGTGGGCGACACGCAGGTGCCACCGACGATGCTACGCGGCTACGAGAACGGCGCGATGGTCGTCTCGGACGAGGTCAAGTCGCTCGGGTATTCGGGCGGTGCGGCTGCCAAGGCCGCCGAGGCCAGCGTCGTGGTGGGCGATAAGGTCAAAAAGGGCGCCAAGGTACTCGATGACAAGGGATCGGTTGCCGTGGACAAGGGCAGTCGCGCGCTGGGCAAGCAGCTCGGCAAGACGCGCGGCATGTTCAAGGCCTTTAAGGACGAATACCAAAAGGCGAGCGGAGGCTCGTCAAAAGCTACAAAATAGCGACGTACCAAATGATGGGAGGCAAGCCGGAGACCTGTTGCTCCGGCTTGCTGTGTTTATGGGGGAGGGCACATGCGCCAAAATGGATCCAACTTAAACGGGCGTTCGGGTGCGCGTCCGACGGCGCGCCGCGACCTGGGGCAGCTGCCCAGCGGTCAGCGCAAGCGTCACCGTAAGCCCGGCGCGATGTACCTCAACCATAGCCGCGGGTTTAGCGATCGCAGTGCGCGCATCGGCAATAGCCGTACGCCCCGTCGTTCGTCTCGCCTGCCCTACGCGCTCATCGCCGTGGGTTGCGCACTCGTACTGTTTATCGCTGCCGTCGTGGGCTACGTCAACCGCAGCGTGGACGTGGAGCTCAACGGGCAAAAGACCGCGGTGCGCGTGGGCTCTACGCTGCAAAATCTTATCGATGACCAGGAGCTGGCCAGCACCTACGACGCAGGCGACCTGCTGGCCGTCGATGACAGCGTGCTCAAGCGCCATGGCGGCGAAAAGCTGTCGGTTAAGGTGGACGGCAAGCGCATAAAACAGGGCAAATGGGATAGCCGCGAACTTGAGGGTGGCGAGAAGGTGACGGTCAAGGATGGCCGTAACACCTACGAGAAGCATGAGGTTCAGGCTACGGTTATCGAGCCCAAGCTCAAGGTCGAGGGCACGGGTGCTATCGAGTATGTGCAGACGTGGGGCGTTCAGGGCCGCTCTGAGGTATGGGTCGGCGAGCAGTCGGGTAAGACGCAGGATCGCGGCGAGGTCGTGCCCGCCACCGACTGCGTAGTCGAGTGCGCAAGCGTAGCGCCCAAGGGCAACGAAAAGTACGTGGCCCTGACATTTGACGAGGGCCCGAGCGGCGCGACCAAGCAGATCCTGCAGGTGCTCAAGGAAAAGGGCGTTACCGCGACGTTCTTCCTTTCGGGCGATGCGGCCGAGGCCTCGCCTGCCACGGCCAAGGCGATTGTCGATGCCGGGTGCGAGATCGGATCCAACAGCTACAGCGACGATTCGCTCAAGGGTCAGGACCGTGAGACGGTACGCGAACAGATCACGAAAGGCACCGATGCGATTAAGTCGGCGACCGGCGTGAAGACGATGCTGCTGCGTGCTCCCTACGCTGCCTTTGACGAGCAAAACTGGATTGATGCGATGGACCTGGTCTCCGCCGTGGTCTCGTGGAATATTGACTCGGGCGACTGGCTGCTCAACGGTGCCGACGAGCAGGTCTCAACGGTGCTCGATTCGGTGACGCCGGGCAATATCGTGCTGCTCACCGATAGAGACGAATGCGCCGAGCAGACGCTCGAGGCGCTGCCGCAGATTATCGACGGTCTTGTCGCCGACGGATACAAGATCGTGACGCTCAGCGACCTGGTCAAGACGGACACATCGCTCAGCAAAAAGCTCACCTCGCTGACGAAGGTCACCATGCCCAAGGACGCCGTGTTCCCCCAACTTGCCGAGGACGATGACACCACAGAGTAGTCATTGGGTAGTCGTTTAAGAACGTCCATTACAGTCGAAATTGTCAGCCCGGGACCGTCTCGGGCTACGATTGAGGCGCGCCCAGAACGGGCCGCCGACCGGGCGCCCGCGCACGGCCGAACGTCCCTGCCCCCGAGAGGGCCCGTTGGGTGCTGCCGGCGCGGGACGCGCCGCCCCCGACGGCTGATAGGAAAGTGCCGGGCAGGCGCCGCGGCTGGCAATGTGAGTGCCGAGGGGGAGGCCATCCGGTCGAACGACTACCGGAAGGATACCACCGTGAAAGCGCCATCCTCCAGGCCCGCGGCCGTGCTCGGCCCGGACGTCGGCAAGTCCTCCCACTGGGCCTGCCTGATCGACCGCGGCGGGGAGGTGCTGGCCAGCGCCCCCGTCCGCAACAGGGAGGCCGAGCTCGACGCGCTGTTCGCCTCCGCGCCCGCCGGCACGCTCGTCGTCGTCGACCAGTTCCGCAACATAGGGTCCCTCGCCGTGAGGCGGGCCCGCGCCGCGGGGCTCGGGGTCGCCCACCTGCCCGGGCTCGCCGCCAGCCGCGCCGCGGGCCTGTTCGCCGGCGAGGCCAAGACCGACGAGCGCGACGCCGAGGTGATCGCGCGGACCGCCCTGGGCGTGCCGGACTCCCTGTCGGGGGTCCCGGGCC
>NZ_QRQX01000031.1:0-17009 GCF_003475665.1 Collinsella sp. AF29-7AC | reverse complement strand
GAAGCACGCGGTTGACAAAACCATAGAGACACGTCCCAAAAAGACTGCGGTGGAATCGATAGGGATTCCACCGCAGGTTGTTGAGGGCTAGAGGCTGTAGGTGACCACCTGGGGCTCGCAGGGGTTGGCGGGATCGGCCTGCTCCACGCGGACGAACTTGACGGTCACGGCCTCAAAGCCCGCCTTGTGCAGAACATCGGCGTAAACGCGCGCCTGCAGGGCGTGCTTCTCCTGCAGCTGATCCGGCGTCTCGTCCGGTGTGCCGCCCGTCTTGTAGTCGATGACCAGCGCGCATGACGAATCCGCCGGGTTCGTCGCCAAAGCGTCGATGGCGCCCTCGGCATATGCACCGTAGCGAGCGATGTCCTCGTCCTCGCAGCCCAGCGAAAAGAACGGCACCTCGGCGCGAACGCACGGCCACGCGAGCAGGTCGGTACGAACAGCCGACTTGAGCCAGCGGTCCAGGGCAACGTCGAAGCGTTCGCGCTGCTCCGGCGTCAGGCGCCACAGACGCGCCAGCGCTTCGGCGCGCGCGGTGGGCAGCTCATCGGCACCCATCTCGATGAGCCACTGGCAGGCAGCGTGGAAGGCCGAGCCCAGCGCCATGGGATTGCCGGCGGGCTCGACAGCAGCCACGTCCGCATCCGTCGTCTCCGAGCCATCCGACTCCGCATCATCGCCAGCCTCGTCCATGGGCACGCGCGCCTCGGCGGCACGGTCCTCGGCCTCGGCATGGAGCGCTGCCGCGATTGACGAGTAGCTATACGAGTCACGCGCCGGGAACGGGCAGGTGCCCATGCGCACGCCCACCGCCTGGGGATACACAAGCTCAAACGCATCGGGCTCGGGGTCGGCAGGACCGGGAACGGCGGCGTGGGCATCTGCACCGGCGCCCTCCGGCTCCGCATCGCCGCGAACAAGCCCGCCCTCGGCATCCAGTGAAGCGTTAGCCTCAAACGCCTGCTCGCCAAACGTAAAGTCCGCCAGCGAGATGAGCTCGTAGTCGCCCGACTGGGAGTTGTCGAACACCAAACGGTCGCTATCGAGCTGCGGCACGTCCAGAGCGTCAGTCGGCAAAATACGGCGCAGCACGTCGTAGGTCAAATCGGTCTCGACGTCGAAGGTCGGCGCCGTCACCTTGCCACGGCTCACGCCGGCATCCATCGCCAGAATGACCAGCTCGCGCGCACGCGTCATGGCAACGTAGAGCAAGCGGGCCCGCTCCTCGAGCGAAAGCTGCAGGTCGTCGTTGCGCAGGCGAACAAATGCCTCGGCGGGAGAACCCGTCGCACAGACGTCCTCCATGAGCTCCGGCGGCAGCCACAGCGACGTGCCCTTGCCCTTAAACGCATGCTCAAACTGCTTTTTAACGTCGTCGCCCTTCACAAAGGTTCCGTCGGCGAGCTTAACGCCGTCGAAGCGTGCCGGTAGCGCCACGACCTGCGCTCCGCCCTCGACGCGACCCATCTGTGCCGTGCCCGAGGACTTACGCACGCCAAAGCACTCGGCGACCGCCACGACCGGATATTCCAGACCCTTGGAGGCGTGCACCGTCATGATGCGCACCGCGCCGTCGCCCTCCACGTTGAGCGCGCCCGGCGCCTCCTTGCCCGCCAAGAAGCGGTCGAAGGCCAGCGCGATGGAACGCGGCGAGTTACCGAACTCAGCCTCAGCCTCGGCCACGGCGTCGAGTGCCTTGAGCACGTTGGCGGCAATGGCCTTGCCCTCGGGACCACGCTGTGCCAGGCGTACAAACCAGCCGGAGGCGTTGACCACGTCGCGCGCGATGGCGGCGAACGAATCGCGGCCCACACGACGAAGCGCATACCGCAGCACCTCGCGGGCGCGCGTCACCAGCGGCAAGTCTTGCAAACCCAGCACGTCGAAATCACTCATAATGCCCACGTCGATATTCCGGCGCGAGGTCTCCCCCGTCTCGCTATCGAGCTTGGTCGCCAGCGCCAGGAACTCCTGGGCGCCGAGCGCAAACATCGGCGATGCCAGCAGCGGCATAAGGCCCTGCGCCGTATCGGCCGGATTGGCGAGTGCACAAACCAGGGCGCGCACCGTCTGAACCTCGGCAGCTTGGGCAAAGACTGAGCCGCCCGCGATGACGCAGTCGAGCCCCTGGTCGCGGAAGGCCTGGGCGTAGACGTCTGCGTTGGTCATGCGGCCCAGTAGCAGCACCATGCCGCCCTGGGGCTGGCCGGCATCGGCAAGCGCGCGGAATCGCTCGGCGATCGCACGGGCCTTGGCCTGTGTGCGCTCCTGCGTACTGCCGCCGGCAACAAAGAGCGCCTGGCGACGCGAGGCGTCTGCCACCAGCGTGTCCTTGCGGCCGTCGCTCGCCTCAAGATCCAAAAAGCCCTGCATCAGGCCGCCGTCATCGCCATCGAAGACGCGTGCCACGTAACGCAGCACCTCGTCGTGGCTGCGGAAGTTGCGCACGAGCTTGACGAGCTCGCCAGCAGGGGCGTCGGCCACGGCAGTCGCCTCGGGCGCGGCAGACAGGCCCACCTTGCGCTCCTGGCGACGGAAGACCTCGACCTCGGCGCCGCGGAAGCGATAGATCGACTGCTGCGCATCGCCCACGGTGCACAGCGCGCGCTCCCCCGCACCCGTCAGATAGCGTATCAAATCGACCTGCATCTGGTCGGTATCCTGGAACTCGTCGATCATGACCATCTTAAAGCGGCCCTCGTAGGCCGCTCGAATAGCCGGGTAGTCGCGCAGGGCCTCATAGGCCATGCGCAGCAGGTCGTTGTTGTCGAGGGCAGACTGGGCAGCCTTGAGCGTGCGGTACTCAGCCTCTACAGAGCGGGCCAAGCCCACCAGTGCATCAAGCGCCGGGCCACCACAGGCAAGCACGATATTGATAAACGCATCGGCGGCCTCGGCCTTGAGCAGCTCGACCTGCTCCTTGGGGAACGCCTTGCTCGCCCGCGGCATGGCGCACGACATCATGAGTCGCGCCGCATCCTCCATGGTTTTGCCGCTCGCCTCAAACGCGTCGATGGCGTCGAGTGCCGTCTGCGCCTTCTCGGTCGCGGCCTTGCTTGCGCCCAGCGCCGATCGATAGGCATCGGCGAGTGCCGAGGTATCGGCCTGGCCGCGCGCCACGCACACGTCGTCCATACCGCCCGGCAGCTGGCTCGATAGCTCCAACAGGTCGCGCACCAGGCCTTTAATGGTGGTGCCGGCACCAAACGGCCCGCCCTCGCCCGCCATGGGATACCAGGCGTAGAGGCTTTTAAGCGAAGCGGCGAGCTCGGGGGCGGCATCGGGCACCGTCGCGCGGGCCAGCACATGCTCAACAGCCTGGTCCATAAGCTCGTCGGTATCGGTGAGCACCGTGAACTCGGGGTCGATGCCCAGCTCCAACGCGTGTGCGCGCAGGATACGCGAGCACATGCCGTGAATGGTCGAGATCCACGCATCGTCGACGGTCAGGGCCTCCTCGTCCATGCCCTCGTCGATGAGCGCGCGGCGCACGCGGTCACGGATCTCGGCCGCGGCATCTTTGGTAAAGGTAATGGCGAGCACCTGGTCCAGATGCTCAACGAACGAACCGGATTCGGGCGAGAGCGCGTAGACGATGCGGCGCGTGAGGGTAAAGGTCTTGCCCGAACCGGCGCCCGCCGAGACAAACAGCGGACGGTCGAGCGTTTTGACGATCTGCAGCTGTTGCGGCATCAAAGTCGAAAGATCCATGGTCTACACGTCCCTCCTTACAAACGTTCCTTCGTGGTTATACGAGCAGCGCGCATGCGCGGCCTGCGCCGACGTCGGGTCGACGGCGGCAACGTTGCCTGCCTCGAGCTCGCGCAGGCGCTCGGCGATGCCGGCCTCCACGCGATCGAGCAGGGCGTCGAAGTCCATGCTGCCACCCTCGCCGGGGAAACCTTTCTTAAGGCCCGGGATGCGACCGTCGCCGCGCTCTTCCTCGAGCAGCTCGGCGCTCGCGGCACCGCGCAACGCCGGCTTACCGCCCTTGGTCGAAAAGTAGAGCGCCGCGCGGGTGTCCAAATCCAGCGCCCGGCGCATGGCCTGGGCGTAGATAAGCGTTTGGGTATGCGGCGGCAACCAGCGCGGATCGTCGATGGGCGCCGTGCCCGATTCCTCGTCGCGCACCGTAGGGTCGGCGAGCTTAAACTCCTCGACGCCCGTGCGATGCTTGTAGTCGATCACCACGGCACGATTCTCGGCGTCCACGTCCACGCGGTCGATGCGCCCGCCGAGCGGCCAACCGGCATACTCGACCTTGAGCTCGTTGAAGGCGAACTCCAGGTAGCGTGGGACAAAGGGGGCAAGTGCCTCGGACTCGTAGGCAAGCACGCCCTCCAACTGCGGCAAGATCTCGGCCACCTGGCGCTCCTCCACCGCAGAGAGCGGCACCAGCGGGCCCTCCGTGCCGCGCTTGCCGGCGTGCTCGGCCAACGTCTCGTCAAAGACCTCGCGCAGCAGCTCCTGAGCGCGCGGCAGATTCTCGGGCGTCACGCGCTCCATGCCCTCCTGGGGCAGACGGGCATGCAGGTGCTCCAGCACATCGTGGACAAAGTTGCCCTTCTCCATATTTCCAAAGCCCGCGTCGATGGACTGAGGCTTCACGCGATACGACACGAACCAGCACAGCGGGCACGTCGAGTACGCCTCAATCTGCGAGGCGGACGTCAGACGCGGCACGAGCGGCGCGTTCTCGCCCTCGCCATCGCGGCGACGCAGGACCAGGTACGGCACAGCCGCCTCACTCAAATGCTGAGGAGCCTCGCACGCAACACGCTTGCACTCGATGCCCTCGCCGGCCGCTGGATCAAAATCGGCGACGATACCGCCCTCGCCCGCGCACGCAACCTTGGCTGTGCCAGCGGCCTCGGCATGCGCCCGCAACTCGGTCCACACGGCAGCCGGATAGCACTCACGCGCCTGGCGATCGTGGGTCACGCGGGCGAGCACAACGGGGCCGCGTGCCGCCTGCATCGCGCGGCCAAAGCGCACGCGCAGCAGGGCCGCGGGCTCAAGCGTCACGCCGCTGCGACCCAGCTCGGCCGTCAGCGTAGCTAGCGGGCCCTCCTCATGTGAGAGCGGGTAACTGTCCAGATCGACGTCGGCAAACAGCACGGCATCGTAGCTGTCGGGGCGCAGGGCTACCGCATCGGCAAGCGACGCAAAGCGCGCCTGGGCGCGCGGCGCGCGGTCGACCTCGTAGGTCTCGTAATCGTATGCGGTGCTGCGCTTGTCCACCTTGGTACGGACGCCGTCGAGCACGGGCACGGTCGCGGCCTGCGACACGTCGAGCGCGCGGGCGTCGTTCATAAGGATGTCGATGGCATGTCGCAGCAGGGCGGTCTCCGCCTGGCGACAGGCCTGGCCGTCAAGGCCGCCTAGAGCGCGATCGGGCAGCGCCTCGGCGACGGCGAGCATTGCCTTGAGCGCCGTCACGGGCTTGTCGCGCCACAGCGCTTGGAACACGTCCGAGACCACGCACGGCACGTTCTTAAACCGGTTCTCATCACTGGCAGCCTTGCGCGTGCCCCTGACCTGGCCCTGCACGCTCTGCAGCAAGCTCTTGACGCCCGCAGTGGTCTTGCCGCGCGACAGGCGCATGTTCTTGTCGAAGGTGCGCGCGCTGGCGGCGTCGGCGCCCGAAAGCGGACTGTAAATCCAGTCGGTAAGCTCCGGCGCGGGCCACCACTCGGTCTTTGACGCCATGCCCTCATCGGCGGCCTTCATGCGCTCGATCAGGCCGGCAAGCGCCGCAAACCGCCCGCCCGCAATGGATTGGGAAAACGCCGTGAACTCGGTTGCCTCGGCCGCAATGTGACGCGCCGCCAAACGGGCAGCGAGTTCACCGAACAGCTGAGGCGCCCGGGCAGACACCACGAGCACGCGCGCGGGGTCCGCGGACGCCGCGACACCGCCGTCGACCGCGGCGTCCTCACGCGTTTTTACCAGCTCATCGATTACATCCACATAGGCGTGGGCGCGGGCGTGAGGGCCGGCAACCTCTACAAAGGTAGGCTGAGCGGCGGACTTGGAGGCAGTCTGGGGCGCGGCGGCACCCTCGCCCAGCGGCGCGGCCTCAAACAGCACACCGCGGGCATCAAATGCCGCGGCAAGTTCCTCGCGCATTGCCGCCTGCTCGCGGGCAAGCAGCACAACGACCTCTCCCCCATTGTTCGCCACGGCCGACAGCAACTCGAGCAGGCCGTGCGTAAACGACGTGATACCGCGCACGCATACGGCGCGGACGCACGCCGGAAGGTTGTCGGCCAGCACCTCGCCCATAAGGTCAGCCGCCTCGCAGGGCTCGACCATGTCCCGACGGTCCAAGCCGCTCGCATAGGCGCTCAACAGCTCGAACACGCGGGCCTCGGCGTCACTCTTGGGATCGGGCTGGCAAACGTCGCCGCGGCAGCGCTCGGCACCCGTTCCCGCTACGCCCGGCAGCACATCGCGGGCCATGCGCGCGAGCATGCGCACCGTACCCTGACTGCGCGAAAGCGGCTGCAGGCCGGCATCGTCGCGACGGGCAATCATGTCCGAGAACAGCATCTGGCGCTGCATGTTGTCGACGAAGCTGCGGCCATCGCCCATAAGCTCCCACAACGAACGAAGCCACGACGCGGGGGTTTTGTAGTCAACGCCCAGCGAGGCGCCAGCAACCGCAGCATCGTGACGGCACAGGTCGAGCTCAGCAAACGAGGGCGCCAGCAAAACAGCACGCCCGTGGCGGGCGACCAGGTCGGCGAGCAACGCCGCCTCGGCATCGCTCAAATCCGTGCCGGCATTAGTGGTATAGATTCGAACAGGCATGGTCCTCCACTCAAACCGTTCGCAATAATCAATGCATCCATCCTACCCGCCCACGCGGACAGATTTGCCCCACGCCAACAGATTTCCTCCGTCCCCGAGGGATCAAAAAACCGCCCCCGGAGGAGCGGTTTTGCACAATTCGTTTTTGGCGCGGCCTACTCGCCATCCTCCAGCTTAATGAGGATTTTGCGGTAGCCACCGTACTCGCCGTTGAGCGCCTTGGACACACGGCTCACCGTGGTGGACGAAGCGCCGGTACGCGCCTGAACCTCGACATAGGGCTCGCCCTCGTCCAGATAACGCGCGACCTGCAGACGCTGCGATAGATCGCAAATCTCGCGCGGCGTGCAGATATCGGTCAAAAACGCTTGGATATCTTTCTCGTCGTCCAAAAGGCTAAATGCGTGGACCAGCTGCTTGACATCAGGCTTGTCAAACATGTTCTCGATATTCATCGATCACCGCCAAACCCGCCAAAAGGCATCGAAGTTGATACTGACATCGGGCATCGTTCGCCCGTTCTATGCAATAGGGCAACGCCTATGGCTTTTGCCCGTAGCAGTTTAGCACACCACCAAACTAAAGCGACAAGACTCTCTGCCAGCGGCACGTTTTCTAGGACGAACGCCGTTTTGAAACCGAATGCGCACGCAAGCTCCACGAATATCTGAGACAATGGGCGCCCAAACAGGGCCGTGCCCCGCACCCATCCAAGTTGCAAAGGCATGTGCCTCTCACGCTCCCTCACCACGCCATGCGCAAGAAAGGATTCACACCATGCGCTTTATGCTCAACTGGCTTTTGACCTCAATCGCCATCGCGATCGCAACGTTTCTCGTCCCCGGCATTCAGCCCTTCGGCATGGCCGACGCCTGGGTCTGCTTTGCCTTCGTGGGACTGTTCCTCAACATCGTCGACTCGCTCGTTAAGCCGTTCCTGACGGTCATCTCGCTGCCACTCACTATTATCACGCTTGGTATTTTTCAGCTTGTGGTCAACAGCTTTATGCTCGAGCTGGCCAGCTACCTGTCGGTCAATCTGCTGGGCGCGGGTATCTCCATCGCCAGCTTTGGATCGGCGTTTATGGGCAGCATCCTGGTATCCATCATGCGCAGCATTCTCGACAGCATCGCCCGGAACTAAAGCGACCGGATACGGACCGCCACAACACGCCAAAACGAAGGCCGTCCATCGCAACGATGGGCGGCCTTGCCATTTGTCGAGCCTCAGAGGGCAGGAAAATCTACCATTTCTACCCCGTCCCCCAATAGCAGGTGGGGCTAGATGACGTAGTCGTAGCCCTCGCTGGGGGCGACGAGCGTATCGAGCGTCACGCCATCGAGGTAGTCGTTGATGAGCTTGTCCAGGTTCTTCCACACATCGAGTGTGGGACACTCATCCGAACGCGAACAGCCCTTGCAGTCGCCGTCCAGGCATGCGACCGGTGCCAGACTACCCTCGGTCAGGCGCAGAATCTCGCCCACCGTGTACTGCTCGGGCGGGCGCGTGAGCACGTAACCACCGCCCTTGCCGCGCATGCCCGAGAGCATATTGGCGCGCACGAGTGTGGCCAAAATGTTCTCCAGATACTTCTCCGAAATCCCCTGACGCGCGGCGATCTCTTTGAGGGGAATGCGGCCTGCCGCCTGGTGCTCGGCCAGGTCGACCATAACGCGCAGGGCATATCTGCCCTTTGTGGAAACCAACATATATATTGCTGCCTTTCGGTCTTTTAATTCGTAGAAATTCTAGCCGAAATATTGGTTTTGAAAATACCTATTCCCGTCAAGATGGTTAATCGACTCGTAATAATCTTCTATTTCCTATTGCATTACTAGGCTTTAGTGCCTACTATGCTTGCCAACAGCAAAACAAACAACCCATAAGGTTTGTGGGTTTCGTTGCTACACACACCGTAAAACCACACGGTATCCAGTCATTTGAACACTTTGGAGGTTCACCATGAGCAAGGTTTACACGTCCATCGATCAGCTTATCGGCCACACTCCGCTTCTGGAGCTCACTCACTTTGAGGCCGATGAGGACCTCAAGGCCCGCGTGCTCGTCAAGCTGGAATACTTCAACCCCGCCGGATCCGTTAAAGACCGCGTCGCCAAGAACATGATTGACGAGGCCGAGAAGGCAGGCAAGCTCGTGCGTGGCGGCGACTACACCATCATCGAGCCCACGAGCGGCAACACCGGCGTCGGCATCGCCTCGGTGGCGGCCGCCCGCGGCTACAAGGTGATCATCACCATGCCCGAGACCATGTCTGTCGAGCGCCGCAAGCTGATGCAGGCATACGGTGCGCAGCTCGTGCTCACCGACGGCTCCAAAGGCATGAAGGGCGCTATCGCCAAGGCCGAAGAGCTGCAGAAGGAGACCCCCAACAGCATCATCGCCGGCCAGTTTGTAAACCCCGCCAACCCGGCCATTCACAAGGCCACGACCGGCCCCGAGATCTGGGGCGACACCGACGGCAAGGTCGACATCTTCGTCGCCGGCGTCGGCACCGGCGGCACCGTGACCGGCGTGGGCGAGTTCCTCAAGGAGCAAAACCCCGAGATTCAGGTCGTCGCCGTCGAGCCCGCCACCTCCCCGGTGCTCTCTAAAGGCCAGGCCGGCCCGCACAAGATCCAGGGTATCGGTGCCGGCTTTGTGCCCGACGTCCTCGACACCCAGGTCTACGACGAGATCATCCCCGTCGAGAACGACGACGCCTTTGCCACCGGCCGCGCCGTGGGCCACAAGGAGGGCGTGCTCGTGGGCATTTCGTCCGGCGCCGCCGTGTGGGCCGCACTGCAGCTGGCCAAGCGCCCCGAGAACGAGGGCAAGACCATCGTGGCGCTGCTCGCCGACACCGGCGAGCGCTACCTGTCCACGGCACTCTTCCAGGACTAGAGCTCTCGTTCCTAGAACGAGTCCAAGGCACGCCGGTCTCCCCTCTCTTCTGACAGCCTGAGCTCATCCCAACAGGGTGTCCCACAGGACGCCCGAACTTGCTACAATGTCTGCGGCGCGGAACCAGCCTCCCGCGCCGCTTTTCTTTTTTGGCCACATGCCACCAAGGAGAACCTCCCCATGCACAACAAGCGCGTGCTCGTCGCCATGAGCGGCGGCGTCGATTCCAGCGTGACCGCGTATCTGCTCAAAAATCAGGGTTACGAATGTGTCGGTGCCACCATGCGCCTCACCTGTCCCGCGCCCGATCCCGTCACGGGCATGAGCAAAGTCGATCGCGACATCGCTGACGCGAAGGCCGTCGCCGGGCGCCTGGGAATACCCCATCACGTGCTCGACTTGCAGCAAACCTTCGACCGTAACGTGATCGAGCGCTTTGTGAACGCCTACCAGGAGGGGCTGACGCCCAATCCGTGCATCATCTGCAACCGCCACATTAAGTTTGGCGCGCTGCTCGATGCGGCGCTGGACATGGGCTGCGACTATATCGCCACGGGCCATTACGCCAAAACAAGCCAAGCGGCAGATGGCACCTGGCAGCTACATCGCGGCGAAGATCCCAAAAAGGACCAAAGCTACTTTTTGTATTCGCTTACGCAGGAGCGCCTGGCGCGCACGATTTTTCCGCTGGCAGGGCTGGACAAAGAGTGCGATGTGCGCCGCATTGCCGCCGAGCAGGGCTTCATCAACGCCAAGAAGGCCGAGAGCGAGGATATCTGCTTTATCCCGGACGGCGACTATGCGGGCTATATCGAGCGCCGCTGCGGACACGCCGCTGCACCGGGCGATATCGTGTGGCGCGACGGCAGCGTGGTCGGAAGCCACAATGGCGCCTTGCGCTATACCATAGGCCAGCGCAAGGGCCTGGGCGTCGCGATGGCGCACCCCGTGTACGTAACGGGCGTCGATGCCGCCAACAACATCGTGCATCTGGGCGAGGCCGAGGACCTGACGGCCACAGCGCTCACAGCCAACGACTGGATTTGGAGCGCCCCTGCCGACCACATGGAGGCCGAGCTGGATGCCGGCGGCATTCGCGTGGGCGCCAAATACCGCTACCGACAGAAAGACCAGGCAGCAACCCTTACGCGTGATGAAGACGGACAAATGCTGCTAACTTTTGACGAGCCGCAGCGAGCCATCGCCCCCGGCCAGGCAGTCGTAGTCTACCGCGGCGACATCGTCCTGGGCGGCGGCACGGTGGCCGGCGCACTTAAGTAGCCGCGGGTTTATCGCTGCACGTGTCGAAGTACCTCAACAGCGGCACCAACCTCGATTACGCGACGCTCGAGGCCGCGGCGGATGGCCTCGAGTCGACCCTCCGCCGTGGCCCATTTGCTCTGCGAAAGAATCTCGATCGCCTCATCAACAAATCCGTTGAGCCGCGATGAATCGAACCAATCGAGCGAGTCCGCAAGCGCCAGCTGGACGGAAGGGTCGGGCCCAAACGGCTTAGCGGAAAACCCAAACTCCCCAGCTGCGAGCACGGCAGTTGGTACGTTATACCACAGGCAGTTGCCGCTATCGAACAGCGGAGCAGGTTTTATCTCCAGGGTGTCGACATTGCGGATGATGCCGAAGTTTCGCCAATGGCGGTCGCTGTTGGCCAAAAGGGCATCGCAGACAATCATCTGCGACATAGACCTTCTCACAGCGGCCTCACCGACACCATGCTTGCCGAGGTAGCAACAGTACCGGTCGTACGTCGAGTTTCCCCGCTGACTACCAAGTACGCCCTTAACGTAAACAGCCGGAACGTATTCCTCGCGGCCGTCAAGAAAGTCGTCGCACAGACACACAGGGCCATCGAATATGCGCTCAACCGCGTAAGGAACAAACTCCCCCTTGGAAAGCAAGCGACGATGTAGAGCCGTTGCAACCGCCTCGTTAAAGGGACGCTGATCGTCCATCCCGCACCCTTTAGCCAAAACGCGAATGCCGTTTCGGATCATCCACGATTTAGGGAGCTCGCCCTCGGACGTGTTATCCGGATTTTTTAGACCGATGCCTTCCAGCCAACCCGAACGCTCTTCGGGCGCCGATCGCTCAAATTCGTTCTCAAAGTAATTGATGCTTTGCCATTTGAGTTCGACGCAATCGGCCGGCCGCAGCCAATAACAATCCGAAAGCGATAAGCCCAGGCACCGAACCGGAACCTCGATGCCATTGGCAATTCCCAGTTCACGATAGCGCGAGACGAGTCCAGGGCGGACGTCAGGCACCGACCGATGGCTCCACCACACGTTGAGCTCCCGTTTATTCACCGTAGGAGAAGAGCTCGAGCATGTGCCAAACGGCATTCGTTGCGCATCGAGGACCTCGGCGATTTCGAAGGGAAACTCACGCGTCGGATCAAATGAGACATGCGCGATCTCATGGTCGGCCGACATCAGCGTAAACTTGCGTCCCACATCAGCCGCAGGACGGCGTCCTCGCTTGCGGACCTTTTGGTAGGCGGTCGCAGAATTGTACTCGACCATCTTCCGGCCGCCCACAATATCGCACACAAGCGTCCCCGATGCGGCAAGTTGCGATATGCGGGCTTTCGTAACGCCCAACAGGCGGGCGGCATCACCCATAGATAAGTACTCAGACGTATCCATACACCGCATCACCTCGTTAAGTAATTTACACGTTTAGTTAATAGATTACATACATCATAATACTAAACAGCCCAAAGCGAAAAAAGGCCCGAAAAACGGGCCTTAGTGATTGGTCAGCCGAGTCGCAAGCTGCTCCCCTAGCGCTGCACGTAGGCGCGGACGAGCTCGTAGGTGTTGCGCACGCCGTCAATGTGGCTGCGCTCGTAGTTGTGGCTCGCGTACACGCCGGGGCCGATCAGGCCGTGACGGATATCGTAACCGGCCGAAAGCGTGGCCTCGACGTCGGAACCGTAATGCGGGTACACATCGATGGCGTAATCGAGCTCCAGCTCGCGCGCGATGTTGGACAGCGTGGTTACCAGGTCGTAGTTGTACGGACCGCCCGAATCCTTGGCGCAAATCGACACCATGCGCTCGGTGCAGCCCAGGTCGTCGCCCACGCAGCCCATGTCAACGCTGATCATCTCGCGCGTGTCGGCCGGCACAAAGGCACCGCCGTGGCCGACCTCCTCGTACACGGTAAAGAGCAGCGACACCTTACGCGAGAGGGTCACCTCGCCGTCGGCAACGGCGCGAGCCAAACCCAGCAGAATCGACGCCGACAGCTTGTCATCCAGGAAGCGGCTCTTGATGTAGCCACTCTCCGTCACCGTGGTGCGCGGATCCATAGCGATGATATCGCCCGTCTGAATACCCAGCTCGAGCACATCGTCTTTGCTGTCAACGTTCTCGTCGAGCAAGATCTCCATGTTCTTCTCGATGGTCTTGACCGGTTCATCGGCCACGTGCGCCGAAGGCTCGGTGTTGAGGACCACACCCGTATACACATTGCCGTCACGCGTGTAGACGGTGCAGTTCTCGCCATCGGCCGTAGACCACTGGTGCCCGCCGAGCGTCGTGGGACGCAAGCGACCATTGTCCTTAATGGAGCGCACCATGGCGCCCAGGGTATCGACATGGCTCGCCAATACGAGCGGCTCGCCCTCGCCGCCAAGTTCAACCAGCACGTTACCCTTATTAGAACGCTCAGGCCCAAAGCCCATATCGCGCAGGGTCTCCATTAGATAATCAGTCGCCGCACGGGTATAGCCCGTAGGCGAAGCAATCGAGGTAAGCGCCTTCAACTGCTCAGCAATATAGGAGAGCGTAGAATCCATCTGGGACACCAAAGTCACCCTTTCATATCGAATTAAACCCACAGCAACAATACCACCACGCACATTTATTTACCCAGAGAGACAACCCATCGAGCTCCCCAGAGCTGCGCCCGTCACGATAACGAGCCGGCAGGCCCCTGCCCGTTAGCCCCACAATCTTTCCGCAGGACGGAGGAAGCCCCCGCCGCACGAAGTGCGCAGCGGGGGCTTCCGACATGTCCGAGGACGATTCTGGGGCTAACGGGCGGGGCCCGCCGAACCAGGTTAAGCAGCCGGGCAGATCTTCTTGAAGAGCTCGATAACGTCGTCGAGCGTCGCCTCGCGCGGGTTACCCGGGAAGCAGGCGTCGGCCATGGCGTCCTTGGCCAGGACCTCGATCTCGTCGGCCTTCATGGCCTCGCAGACGTGCGGGATGTTCACGTCGGCAGAGAGCTGCTTAACGGCGGCGATGGCGGCGTCGGCGGCCTCGTCGGTGCTCATGCCCGTGGTGTCAACGCCCATGGCGACGGCGACCTTGGCCAGGCGCTCGGCGCAAACCGGCTTGTTGAACTCCATGGCGATCGGCAGCAGCATGGCGCAAGCGACGCCGTGCGGAGTGTCGTAGTGAGCGGACAGGGTGTGAGCCATGGCGTGGTCGATGCCCAGGCCAACGTTGGAGAAGCCCATGCCGGCGACATACTGACCAAGAGCCATGCCCTCGCGGCCGGAGCCGGGCTGGCCGGACTTGGCCTCGGCAACGGAGTCGCGCAGGTTCTCGCTGATCAGCTTAATAGCCTCAAAGTGGAACATGTCGGAGAGCTCCCAAGCGCCCTTGGTGGTGTAGCCCTCGATGGCGTGGGTCAGAGCGTCCATGCCAGTGGAAGCGGTCAGGCCGGCGGGCATGGAAGCCATCATGTCGGGGTCGACGACGGCGACCTCAGGGGCGTCGTTGGTGTCGACGCACACGAACTTGCGGACCTTCTCGGGGTCGGTGATGACGTAGTTGATGGTTACCTCGGCAGCGGTACCGGCGGTCGTCGGCACGGCGATGGTGAACACAGCGTGGTTCTTAGTCGGAGCAACGCCCTCGAGGCTGCGGACATCGGCGAACTCGGGGTTGTTGATGATGATGCCGATAGCCTTGGCGGTGTCCATGGAGGAGCCACCACCGATGGTCACGATAGCGTCAGCCTCGGCGGCCTTAAAGGCCTCGACGCCGTCCTTGACGTTCTGGATGGTGGGGTTGGGCTTAATCTCGGAGTAGAGGCTCCAAGCAATACCGGCGGCGTCGAGCTCGTCGGTTACCTTGGCGGTAACGCCAAACTTGACCAGGTCGGGGTCGGAGCAGACGAAGATCTTCTTGTAGCCACGACGCTGGAGCTCGCCGGGGATCTCCTTGATGGCGCCAGAACCATGATAAGAAATGGTGTTGAGAACGAAACGATTAGCCATTGATAGCCTCCCATCGTGTGCGGGGCGCCCATTACGCCCCACGCTATGTGTCCCATCCTAACGCTTTTGAAACAAAAAATGCATGAGAACGTCAAAAGTGTTAAAGCGTTTCAACATAATAACGGAGCCCCAGTCCTTCCCTCCCGACTGCAGCGAAGGCTAGATTATAGGAGCAATTGCCCAAAGAATACGACCAACTCAGTCTATAAATTGTTTCTGTTTTAGCAATATATGTTTGACAATACGTTTATAAAAGGATACGTTATAGTAATTAATATGCATGCAGCAAATAGTGTCATTCATTTTGTTAGAAATTGCCCATGCGGTTATTGCAGCTGCATGTACTGCAACATACAGCGTAATTCTCCGCACGAAGCAGAAGACGGTTCCAATTCGATCGAGGCGATGACGCGTGATGGCTACTGGTCCTAAATCGAGCAAGACGGCTACAAACGAATATCGAATCTCAATTGAAGGTAACCCTTATCCGCATGCTCTGGCTCTCGTCAACCCAGCGGGAGACAACCTCAACATCAAAAGACATGGGTTCACGGGTCCACTAGGACAGCTATTGAGTCTTAAATACACCGTTTATGACGATGCAAATGAAAAGCTCTTTACTGTCGTCGACGGTGGTTTTAGTAACATGCCCAGGGTTGCGCTCATCATCGAACACAAGGAAGTTGCGGTGTTCGATTATGGCCTAAACAGACTTGAGATGAAGTGCGTAACGAACATACCGAATTACACAATAAAAGGTAACTTCCTATTTGGAGATTACGATATATTCAGTCAACGGGAAGTGAAGCTATCTTCAGTTAACGTCCTTCAATGTGATAAACAATCGTGCTTTAACATACAGGTTTTGGATAAAGCCGAATTAGCCGCCGCAATTGGAATACCCACAGCCATTGCCCTTCTGAGGGCTCGGATTGAAGAGCATCTCGAATAAATTGCAAAAAGCAGTTCGTAACAACATTCAGGAGCTAGATAGTTTTTTCTGGCTCCTGAAGCTGTACTACATAGAGATGAAAAATAATGCGGCAAAGGGGCTGTCCCTTTGCCGCATTCGGTTACTTTCGGCAGCCCTCTTTCCAAGCCTCGGCCGCAACCTTCCAGCGAAAACGCAAGTCGCGCTCGCGGTCGATAAACATGATGGCAAACGCGACAAACAGCAGCACGCTCGCCACGACGATGGCGTGCAGGCCCATGCGCTCAATACACCAGTTGCCCAACACAGCGCCAAACACAAAGGTAAAGATCACGCCAAAGTACAGCAGGCCGTTTTCCAAAAAGCCACGCTTATGGGTAATGATGTAGTCGTCCACGTTTTGCAAGGCATTACGGAGGTTGCCGATACACATGGTCGTGGCGATGCCGTGTCCATGAATCTTGCGGAAACTCTCGACCTGCATACCGCAGGCAAACGAAGTAAGGCAGTTGGCGAGCAGGTTGAAATCGCCGCCCGGGATAAAGCTCACGCCCAGCAAGATAACAGCTTCAAAAAACACCGTCACCTGGCGCCAGTGAATCACGCTGCCAAAACGCTCGTGTACCAGGTCGGCAAGCATAATGCCCACGGCAAACGACACCACGGGGAAGAAATAGCGTCCCGCGAGCGCCCAATTACCCTCCGAGATGCTCACGCCCACCAACAAGATGTTGCCTGTCTGCGCGTTGGCGAAAACATGATCGCGCCCAATGTACGAATACACGTCCATAAAGCCACCGGCGAGCGCCAGAATGATGCCCAGCTCGATGGACTCCGATATCTGCTTGGCACGCTGCATCGTCGTGCGGCCTCCTTGTTGACGACCCTCTCGTGCGTTGGCGGAGACATGGCCGCCGTTCATACTGTAACCCATTGACAACATGGCGTGCGCGCGAGACGGGCTCCCCAACGCGCAGATACACAGTCTGGAAACAAACGGCGGGCGCGGCGCCACACCCGCATCGACACGCCGATCCGCCAGCCCATGTACTCCACCAGTCTTTTTAGCCCCATTACAGTTTGAGTCGTCCGAAAGGGCGGCTCTTTTCCGTT
>NZ_QRQX01000030.1:0-17987 GCF_003475665.1 Collinsella sp. AF29-7AC | reverse complement strand
ATGGCCTATTTGCTCAATGTGTTCGGCTGAGATCGGAAATCAACCACTGGAAACTCTTCTCCACAAGAAAAGGGCGCCCCCATCGGGAACGCCCCCCATCATGCAAGGTGATATTCAATCCCTACAGCGCGCCGGAGCCGGCTTGCATCATGCCGCCGGGGCCCGAGGTCACACCGCTGCTCACAGGCGCGGCGTTTCCGGTGTGCGGTGCCGCCGGGGCGATATCACCACCGAATGTGCCCGCCGGACGCGGTGCCGGGATCTCGCCCGTGCCATGGCTAAAGACAAACTTGCCATCGGCCACGTCGCACAGGACGGTATCGCCACAGCCCCACTCGCCGGCCAAAAGCTCCTCAGACAGCGGGTCCTCGATGAGCTTTTGGATGGCGCGGCGCAGCGGACGCGCACCGTTGGTGAGGTCGGTGCCCTCCGCCACGATCTTGTCATAGGCCGCATCGGTAAGCTTGATGTTCATGCCGTTGGCAATCAAACGCTGACGCAGGTCGTCCACCAGCAGGTGCGCGATCTTGGTGAGATTCTCACCCGAGAGCTTCTGGAACACCACGATGTCGTCGATGCGGTTGAGCAGCTCGGGACGGAACAGGCGCTTGAGCTCGCCCATCGCGCGGCCGCGGATCTCACTCGACGTGAGACCCCGCTCGCCGGTGGTGCCAAAGCCAACACTCGCATCCTGTGCGATCTCGCGGGCGCCCACGTTGGACGTCATGATGATCACGGTGTTGCGGAAGTCGACCGTCTTGCCCTGGCTATCGGTCAGACGACCCTCCTCCAGCACCTGCAGCAGGATGTTGAAGATATCGGGGTGCGCCTTCTCGATCTCGTCGAACAGCACGACCGAGTACGGGTGGCGACGAACGGCCTTAGTGAGCTGGCCGCCCTCGTCGTGACCAACGTAACCCGGAGGGCTACCGATGAGCTTGGAGACCTCGAACTCGCTGCCGAACTCCGACATGTCGAAGCTGATGAGCGCATCCTTGCTGCCAAAGAGGTACTCGGCAAGCGTCTTGGCGAGCTCGGTCTTGCCCGTGCCGGTGGGGCCCAGGAAAATAAAGCTTCCGCCGGGGCGACGCGGGTCCTTGAGCGGCGAGCGACTGCGGCGCACGGCCTTGGCGACGGCCTCGACGGCCTCGTCCTGGCCGATAATGCGGGTCTTGAGCACGCTTTCGGCCTGCAGCAGGCGACGGCTCTCGCTCTCGGTAAGCGAGGACACCGGCACGCCCGAGGTCACGGACACGATATCGGCGATCTGGGAGACATCGATGGTGAGCGGGCTGGCGTCGAGCTCGGCCGTCCAGGCAGCCTTGGCCTCGGCGAGTTCAATCTCAGCAGCCTTCTGCTGCTCGGTGATCTCGGCAGCCTTGTTCATGTCGTCGCTCTCGGTGGCCTCCTGCGCGGCGGCCTTGAGCTCCTCGATGCGATGCTCGGCCTCGCGCACCGGCTCGGGTGCGCGATTCGCGGCGATGCGAGCGCGGGCACCGGCCTCGTCAATGAGGTCGATGGCCTTATCGGGCAGGAAGCGATCCTGGATGTAGCGGTTGGAAAGGTTCGCGGCGGCCTCGATAGCACCCTGCGTATAGCGCACATGGTGGTGCTCCTCGTAGCGCGGCTTGAGCGCGGTCAGGATCTTGAACGTGTCCTCGACGCTCGGCTCCTCGACATCGATGGTCTGGAAGCGACGCTCGAAGGCCGGGTCCTTGGTGAGGTACTTGCGGAATTCCTCGGCCGTGGTGGCGCCGATAATCTGGAAGGCACCGCGCGCGAGCACGGGCTTGAGCATGGAGCTCGCGTCGATGGAGCCCTCGGCAGAACCGGCACCGATGATGGTGTGCATCTCATCGATAAACAAGATGACGTCGTCGGCCTCGGTAGCCTCTTGGATCACGTTCTTGAGGCGCTCCTCAAACTCACCGCGATACTTGGCGCCCGCGACAAGACCCGGCAGGTCGAGCGTCCAGATATTCTGGTTCATGAGGTTCTCGGGCACGTTGCCAGCAGCAATCTGCTGCGCCAGGCCCTCGACGATAGCCGTCTTGCCCACGCCGGGATCGCCCAGGATAAGCGGATTGTTCTTGGTGCGGCGCGAAAGGATCTCCATCATGCGCTGGACTTCCTTTTCGCGGCCAATCACGGGATCGAGCTCGCCGTCGCGCGCCTTTTGCGTGAGGTTGGTGGCGAACTGCTTGAGCGTGTCGGTGCCGCTCCCCTTTTGCTGAGAGGCATCCGAGCCGCTAAAGAACGGCAGGCCCGCACCGGGACGACCAGCACCGGCACCGGCAAGCGGACGCTTCTTGTCCTGGTCCTTGGCGGTGAGTTTCTCGATAGCCTTTTTGATGGAGGCGGACGACACACCCAAGCGCATGAGGATGTCCATGGCCATGCCGTTGCCCTCTTCGACGATGCCGATCAGCAAATGCTCGGTCGACACGTAGGTCTGGTTGTTCTCGCGTGCCACGCGGAAGGAGCGCTCCATCACGCTAATGACGAGCGGCGTAAAGGCAAGCTTGGCAGCCTCGGTCTCCTCGCTGGGCTCGGGAACCGTGGTCTGGACCTCTTTGAGGGTATCCATGATGTCGTCGTAGGAGATATCGAGCGAGCGCAGCGCCTCAGCGGCAATGCCCTCGTCCTCCTTGGCGAGCGCGAGCAACAGATGCTCGGTACCCACCTTATTTGAATGAAGATCGAGCGCCTCCTGCTTGGCCATGGACATGACCTTGCGCGCGCGATCGGTAAAACGGTCTAACATGCTAGTTCCTCTTAGACGAGCTAGTTTTTTCAAACGCAAAGCGCCACTCGTGGCGGCGCTTTGGTCTCTTTACCCATATGGAGTATATGTTAACCGTTGGGACCTTTCCTGCCCGTAGCCGCGCGACAACGTCTACAAAAAAGGAATTCCTCGGATCCGTTTGGCGGTTTGGTTTTGAGCTGCTGTCTAGCAGGCGGGCTCGACACCCATGTCCTCGGCAACGTCATTGACGGCATCGGCAGCGGGAGCACCCGGCATGCGCACGAGCTCCATATGCTGCTCTTCGAAGACGGTTCCCATGGGAAAGGCGCGGCGGAAGACAAAGCGAGCAACCGGACCGGCCACCAGCAGGTTCCAGGGCAGGGCCATGATAAAGTTGCGCTGAATGTTAACGAGCCACATCATCGGCAGCAGTTGCAGGTTTGCGAGCGGGCCGCCGGGCATGTGGAACAGGCCCTCGCACGCACCGTAGAGCGACATGATGATTACCATGGGAACGACCATACAGGAGCTGACGGCGAGCGTCATGGCAAGCGGCGAGCTCTTGCCCGGCGTGACCAGGAATTTAAAGGCGAAACCCTTGGCAAGGGGGCTGGCAACAAACCAGTCGCAGCACATGGCAAAAACGTAGGCAACGGGGAAGCCGAGCCACGCGGCGGCAACAACCTCGCCGTTGATGGCCCCATGCTGCAGGGCAACGTTGTAGATGCTCATCCAGAGCACCATGCAAAAGCACATGATAAAGGTGAACAGCAGGCTCTCTCGTTTGTTGATAGGCATAAAGGGCATGGTCCTTTCTGTGTTGCGCCGCGGCGCACAACAAAAACGGGCGGGCGAGATGGAGCTGTTGGGACTTCATCTCGCCCGCCCGTGGTACGTGCGTCTGCGACTACTTATGTGGTGGAACCAGCCTAGCACGAAAAGCACGTGCTTCGTAAGCGTTGAGTTTATGAAGATGCAGGGCACCAATAATCCCCCGACCCCATAAGTTGCGGTGGAATACGGACTGTTTTGACCCTTTAAGCAGCAATTCAGTCCCTATTTCACCGCAACTCATTTGGTGCAAAGCAACCTGTCCCCCTTGCACCAATTAGCTGGTGTGGCGCCAGCGAGGGTCGGTGAGCGTACGCGCCACACCCAGGCCAACGGGCAAAAACGCCACGATGAGCACTGCACGCACAAACCAGCCAAGCATATTGACCGTGTCGAAGGTACACATGTAATACATCGAGCGATACAGATACAAGCCCGGCACCATAATGACAATCGATGGCACCGTGAGGGCGATACGCGGGTAGGTGAGCCTGATTTCTGCCAGGCTTGCCAGCAAACCCGATACGAGCGCCCCGATAAATGCAGCCGCCTCGGGAGGCATTCCCGCGCTGAGGCCCAGGAAGGGAAGCATCGTCGGCCCATCGACAAGGGTCAGACGAAGGGTATTGGACACGGCGCCGATCAGCCCAGCTGCCGTGGCCATCTTTACCGGGCTGTTGAACATCACTGAGAAGCCGAATACGCCAACGAAGCTCATTAGCACGCGCAAGAGCGTAAGGGCAAGCGGCGAAAGGCCGAGCGGCGCAAAGTCGTCCGGCGCCAGCCCCACACACTCGGCAACCATCCAGCCTACGAGGGTCGCCATCACAATAATCGACACAGCATACGAAAGACGCTCAATGCCGCTTCGCATGTCGAGCTTAGCGATGTCGAGGCCTGCCGTAATGAGAGGAAAGCCGGGGATCACAAAGAGCATGGCGCCGATATAGCCTTCTTGGTGCGACATTGCCCCCGGCATGACCTGGCCAAGGCCAAGCAATGCCAGCAGATACGAGACGCAAGCGAGTGCAACGCCGATCGTCAGCGCGCTAAACTGGCCAAGGCCCTGCTTGAGAATATGGGAGCGCGCAAAGTTGCCGACACCAGCGCCCACAAATGCACAGGCCATCTCGATAGGGCCGCCGCCGAGCAAAAAGACAAAGGCGCCGCAAGCACAGGCCGCCGCAATGCCCTGTTGCCAGGGAGTGTAATCGGGTTTTGAACTCTCAACGGTCTTGAGCATCTCGTGGTACTCATGCACGGTAAACCGGCGCCCGTAAACCTCGATTTCCTTTAAGAAGCTCTCCATCATCCATATGCGATGAGTATTGACCCCCGTTGTGGGTAGGCTGACGACCTCGTTAAAGCAGTGACCATCTTCGATACAAGTACACTCAAACGACAGGAGACTTAAGTCAACGTGGATGGTGACACCGAGTACGGCGGCGACGCGATTCATGGTATCGCGTACACGCCAGGCACCCGTTCCGCTCGCGAGCATAAGCATACCGGTGCGGCAAATGATGGATGATTTATCGGTGAGCGGCGCATCGACGGCAAGCTCACCGCCTGCCGTCACGATCTGGCACCAGTCGGTTTTCATATGGAGGGCGCCGGCACGAACACCGTGGTGCAGAGGGACTCTTGAGAGCAACGAATCATGGCGCGAAGGCTGTGGGGGTTCCGTCGATTCGACCTCGTCCTCGTCGGGCCCTTCATCAACAAGGTCGAAAGCATCAAGCGACGCCGGCTCGCGACGATCGATCAGCTCCTCGTCCTCATCGTCAAAGTAATTGAACTGATCGAGCATGTCCTCTTCGATTGCACGATCGCTCGCGTCGTTCATATAGACGCTCCCTTCCTACCGACTAACCCCCATCCTAGGCAGCGACGGCTAAAGGAAACATAAAAGAGACGACTGTCATGCATCGAAGGCGTAAACCCCCAATGCGCCGGTAGACCCCAGACGACTAGGACTGTCCCCAAGTGCCGGCACAAAAGGAACGTCCCCAAGTGCCAACCAGGGCAACACCGCAGATAGAGGACGGACAGCGAAAGCCCGCCAGAGTGAGCAAGGTGCCTTCAAGCAAAATGGCGCCGCAGGTTGAGCATAAGTCAGCGAGCGGGCTGCATTTGAGACAAGGTGACGTGAAACGAAAGGGCGCTGACCTTCTGGTCGCGCCCTTGAAGTTGAACGTCAGATTGTCCAAATGCGGCCCGCGCAGCGTCGAGCCGTTACGCGGCTCGTAGAACCGCGTAACTAGTTAGTACATCTTCGCGCCGGCAGGGATGGAAGCGTCGAGCTGGATCAGGTTGAGGCGCTCCTCGCCCTCCTCCTCGTGGATGGCGCTGATGAGCATGCCACAGCTGGGGATGCCCATCATCTTGCGCGGAGGCAGGTTGGTGATGGCGAGCAGGGTCTTGCCGACCAGGTCCTCGGGCTCGTAATAATCGTGAATGCCGGAGAGGATGGTGCGGTCGGTGCCGGTGCCGTCATCGAGCGTAAAGTTCAGCAGCTTCTTGGACTTCTTGACGGCCTCGCATGCCTTGACCTTAACGGCGCGGAAGTCGCTCTTAGAGAAGGTATCAAAGTTGACGAACTCCTCAAACAGCGGCTCGACGGCAATCTTGGAATAATCAACCGTGGGCTTGAGCGGCTTGACGAAGGGGCTCGCGGTGTTGCCGGCCTCGGCAGCTTTGGCAGCAGCGGCACCGGACTGGAAACCCTTCTCGGGCTTCATGTGCGGGAACAGCAGCACGTCGCGGATGGAAGCCTGGTTGGTGAGCAGCATGACCACGCGGTCGATACCGATGCCGATGCCACCCGCGGGAGGCATACCGTACTCGAGGGCACGCACGTAATCCTCGTCGTACTCCATGGCCTCATCGTCGCCGCCGGCCTTCTCGGCCATCTGGGCAGCGAAGCGCTCGGCCTGGTCGACCGGGTCGTTGAGCTCGGAGAACGCGTTCGCGTACTCGTGGCCGGCGATGACCAGCTCAAAGCGATGGGTCAGACGCGGGTCATCCTCAAAGCGCTTGGCAAGCGGGCTAACCTCGATGGGGTAATCGCACACGAAGGTGGGGTTGACGATGGTGTCCTCGCCCAGCTCGTCATAGATCTCGGCGATGATCTTGCCGGCGGTCCACTCGGGCTTGATCTCCAGGCCCTTCTCGCGCGCGGCGGCAGCAAGCTCCTCAACCGGCGTGTCGATGGTGACCTGCTTACCAATCACGTCAGAGACGATATCGGTCATGGAACGGCTTGCCCACTCACCGGAAAGATCGATGGTCTGGCCCTGGTACTCAATAACCTCGGGATTGCCGATAGCCTTGTTAGCGGCCTTAATGACACCCTGGGCGAGCGCCTTCATGCCCTCGAGATCGGAGAAGGCGCGGTAAGCCTCCATCGTGGTGAACTCGGGGTTGTGGGTGAGGTCCATACCCTCGTTGCGGAAGATGCGGCCGATCTCGAAGACGCGCTCAAAGCCGCCGACGATGCAGCGCTTGAGGTGCAGCTCGGTGGCAATACGCAGGTAGCACTCCTGATCGAGCGCGTTGAAGTGCGTGATGAACGGCTTGGCAGTTGCTCCGCCCTGGATGGTCTGCAGGATAGGGGTCTCGACCTCCATGTAGCCGTCGGACTCCATAAAGCGGCGGAACGTGGAGAGGATCTGCGAGCGCTTGCGGAAGGTCTCGCGAACGTCGTCATTGGCGATCAGGTCGACATAGCGCTGACGATAGCGGGTCTCCTTGTCGGAGAGACCGTGGAACTTCTCGGGCAGCGGGCGAACGGCCTTGGACAGCAGCGTCGCGCTCTTGGGGGCAACGGAAAGCTGGCCACGCTTGGTGCGCACGACCACGCCGGTCACGCCCAGGATATCGCCCAGGTCGAGTGCCTTGAGCGTATTCCAAGCGGCCTCGTCCATATCGTTGATGCGGCAGAACAGCTGGATCTCGCCGGTCGCGTCGCGCACGACGATGAACATAATCTTGCCCTGACCGCGCTTGGCGACCACACGGCCGCCGATCTTCACGATGTCCTCGGTGTCCTCGCCATCGGCGAGCTCGGCGTACTTAGTCTCGATGTCGACGACGTAGTCCTCAATCTCGGAGTGCTCGGGATAGGGGTTCTGGCCCGCCTCGAACAGGGCGGCGCGCTTGGCCAGGCGGGTGGCGCGCTCGTCGTTGAGCGTCGATGCCTGATCGGCGGCGTTCTGGTTCTCTGCCATAAGTTAGCTCCTCAAATTAAAACGCTCCCCAGGATTCGGTCCCAGGGAGCGAAAACATGCCTTTACGCGGGACCGTGGTCTAGCGTGCGATCTTTGCGATGGTGTAGACGCGGGTCTTGCCCGAAGGCGTAACAACCTCGACGGAGTCACCCTCGCCGTGACCGATGATGGCATGGCCGACCGGAGACTCGTTGGAGATCTTGTGCTCGAGCGAGTTGGTCTCGGTGGTACCGACGAGCGTGACTTCCATGACCTCACCGTTGGGATCGATCAGAGAAACGGTGGAACCGATGGAGACGGTCAGATCGCCCGTGGTGGCAGCAACCTGAGCGTTGGCGAGGATGGCCTGAATCTCGGCAATGCGAGCAGCATTCTGGGCCTGCTTGTCCTTGGCGGCGTCGTACTCGGAGTTCTCCGAAAGGTCGCCGAACGCGCGGGCTTCCTTGATGTCCTCGACGATCTCCTTGGCGTAATCGCCCTCACGCCAAGCGAGCTCCTCGACGAGCTTCTGGCGGCCCTCAGCGGTCAGTACGATCTGGCTTGCGTCCATACGGATATCTCCCCAACTATGATGTAACGATCAACTGTCAACAAAACGAAAAAGACCGGCTAGCCTGCGGGCAAGCCGGTCAGGTGCTCACCCCAAAGGGATGGGACTACTCTGCGTCCGCGTCGCTGTCCTCTGCCTTCTTTTGCTTGGCAGCAGCGAGCTTGGCCTCGAGCTCTGCGATCTCCTTGTCCTCCTTGGACTCCTCGACCACAACGTCCTCGGCCTGCTTGGTTTCGCCCTTATCGTCGCCCTCCATACCCTCGCGGATATTCTTGACGGTAGAGCCGAGGGACTTGCCGAGCTTCGGCAGGTTCTTAGGCCCGAAGATAATCAGGACAACAACGAGAATAATGATGAGCTCAGGAGCCCTCAGTCCAAACATGTAGACCTCCACAATACAGCGAGACAAGCTCGAATGAGTATACCGCGGGTGCCGCGGTATCACAACAATAGCTAAAAAAAGGGACCGCAAGAAGCGGTCCCTCCTCATGCTCTGGTCGGGTTGACTGGATTTGAACCAGCGACCCCTGCGTCCCGAACGCAGTGCTCTACCAAACTGAGCCACAACCCGTTAGCTCGACTATAGTAACAAAGATTTTCGCCGCGTGCTAGAGAAATTTTTATTTCTTTGGCGCTTCAATGCGAACCGTGTTGGGAATGAGCTCCGTCGCACAGGACCACCAGCCGTTTTGCAGGGCAGCGTCGGCAATCCTTTCGGCCGTGGCGGCGGTGTCGCAAATGGCAAACGAGCAGGCACCCGAACCGCACACGTTTGCGGCAATGGTACCGTCCTGTGAACGAAGCCAGTCAAGCACCGTTTGAATCCGCGGCTCCATCTGCGCGGAAATGACTCCCAGGTTGTTGTGGACGAGCGTGTAGGCCGCCTCTGCGTCTCCCGAACGAAGGGCAGATGCGATCGCTCCGGGCTTGTCCGCAGGCGCTGGAGTCTCGTCAAAACGTCGATAGGCTTCAATTGTTGAAACGCTTGCCTCGCGCGGCTTGACCAACACGACGGGCGTTGCGGGCAGCGCGGGGTACTCAGTTGCCAGCACGTCTCCCCCACCTACGTAGAACGCAGGGCTGGCATGCAAAAAGAAGGGAACGTCAGCACCAATGCCCCGCGCAATGTCGTCGAGCGCGGGGTCGGTGCGATCAATTCCCCAGAGCTCCGCCAAGGCAACAATGACCGCGGCCGCATCCGTCGAGGGGCCGCCCAAGCCGGCGCACAATGGAATGCGCTTCTCAATCGTCACGCAGATGTTTGCCTCGCGACCATAATGCTCGGCCATAGCAGCAGCTGCACGATACGCCGTATTCTTTTGCATAGGAAAGTCGGATGCCGGAATCGTCTGGACGGTCAGCGCCTGTGCCGGCGTGACCGTCACGGTATCGACAAGACCGACGGCTGCCATCAGGGAATCGACCCTGTGATAGCCGCGGGCGTCACGCTCGGTATGAACCCCCAGATAGAGGTTGATCTTTGCCGGCGCGAAAAGGGTCAGGGACCAATCGGTCACCGTTAGTGCTCCTCGAGCTGATTGCCGAGCGGGGTAAAAATGTGCTCACCGCTCTCGGGGTCGAACAGCTCGACCTGCCCGGTGAGGACATCGATATACTGGTAGGACTGACGCGACTTGCGGCCGCGACGTTCGTCGACCTCGACGATAAAGACGGCGGGGTGGACGCTCTTGATGGTGCCCATGCGCTCGACGACGCGGGTGCGGCCCATGTTGGCCTTCACCTTGACGCGATCGCCCACCATATCGGTCAGCTTCTCGTGGATGTCGTCGACGTGATTGACTTCCATCTCTTCCATGAACAGGGCCTCCAGAAGGTGCAATTCAAAAAGGGGATAATACCCCTAAGATAGACAAAACTCTAATACTATAGCACCCTGTTGCCGCTATACGCAAGTAGCTAATTTGGCTACTTACAGATTGTCGGTATCGAGGACGATGGTGAATGGACCGTCGTTGACGAGGTCGACCTTCATGTCGGCGCCGAAGATGCCATGCGCTACGTGCTCGACGTCCTCGCGCACCAGCGCCAGGAAGTACTCGTAGAGCTCGTTGGCGACATCGGGGGCGCCGGCATCCGTAAACGATGGACGGCGGCCGTGACGGCAATCGGCGAACAGCGTGAACTGCGACACCACGAGAACCTCGCCGTCGACATCGGCAAGTGCCAGGTTGGTCTTGCCGTTATCGTCCTCGTTAATGCGCAAGCCCCGGAGCTTGCCCCACAGCTTATCGGCCTCGGCGCGGGTGTCGCCATGGCCCACGCCCAGCAGCACCAGATAGCCGCGCCCAATTTTGCCCACGCACTCGCCGTCGACCGTCACGCCGGCGTTGAGTACGCGCTGCACCACCGCACGCACGGCCTACTCCTCGCCCGTCAGTTTGGCAGATAGGTGCTCGAGCGCATGGAATCGATGACTGATGGCGTTCTTCTCGTCCGCCGTCAGCTCGGCCATGGTCTTGCCCGGCGTGTCGACCGGCAGGAACAGCGGGTCGTAGCCAAAGCCGTGATCACCGCGGCCCTCGTGCGCGATAACGCCCTCGCAGGCGCCCTCACCATAGGTGACCAGGCCGTCCGTATCGATGAGCGCGACGACGCTCATAAAGCGCGCAGTGCGGTCCTCGTCGGCCACGCCCTCCAGATTCACGAGCAGCTTGGCATTGTTGGCGGCATCGTCACCGTGAACGCCCGCATAGCGTGCGCTATACACGCCCGGCTCGCCGTCCAGAGCATCGACGACCAGGCCCGAATCGTCGGCAATGGCCATGAGCCCCGTCTCTTCGACGGCAGCCTGCGCCTTGATGATGGCGTTCTCCAAAAACGTCGTGCCGTTTTCCTCGGGGTCCTCAAAATCACCTAGCTGGCCGAGCGCCACAAAGCGAACCTCGGGCATAACCTTGCCCAAAATGGCCTCAATCTCGGTGAGCTTATGGGCGTTGCCCGTTGCCACGACGATGGTCGCCGCCGGGTCGAGGGTGTCGATGTCGATCTTCTCAAGTGCCATAGCTGGCCTCCTTGTCTCTATAGCAATGCCGTGTTGAGGACGACGAGGACTTCGGCCTCTCTCCCCTCTCAATCAACGGCAGTCTTATACTTCGACGTTTTCCCAGATAAAACCTGCCAAAATAAACCTGTCCCTTTTTGGCAGGTTAGACGAGGGCCTGGCGCTGGAGCTCGATGAGCTCGGCGATACCCTTGTCGCCCAGGTCGAGCAGGGCGTTGAGGCGTTTGCGGTCGAAGGGCGCCTGCTCGCCGGTGCCCTGGAGCTCGATCATCTCACCGGTGTCGGTGGCGACGAGGTTCATGTCGACCTCGGCGTGGCTGTCCTCGGAATAGTCCAGGTCGAGCAGGGTATTGCCGTCGACAACGCCCATGGAAATCGCGGCGACCTGGCCCGTGAGCGGGATGCGCTCGATCTTGCCGGCCTCGACCCACATAGCAAGGGCGTCGTGCAGCGCCACCCAGGCGCCGGTAATACTCGCCGTTCGCGTGCCGCCGTCTGCCTGAATCACGTCGCAGTCGACGGTAACGGTATACTCGCCGAGCGCCTTCATGTTGACGACGGTGCGCAGGCTACGGCCGATCAGACGCTCAATCTCCATGGAGCGACCCTTGCGGTTGGCATGCTCGCGCTTGCAGCGCTTGCCGGTCGACGTCGGCAGCATGGCGTATTCCGCGGTCACCCAGCCGGCCTTAGCTCCCTTTCGCCAGCCCGGCACGCCCTCCTCGATAGTGGCGGCGCACAACACGCGCGTGTCGCCAAACTCGGCCAAACACGAGCCGTGGGCGTGCTTCATGACGCCACGGGTGAGCTTAACGGGGCGCAACTCGTTGGCGGCGCGGCCGTTGGCGCGGTTGACCTGCATGTACTCCATAGAAATATCCTTTCGGCAAAAGGTGAAGGTGAGCCTTTGGTCGGTGACCTTATATCTATTTCAGTTCGTCGATATCGATATGTTCGATGCTCTTGAGCGGCTGACCAAAGATAAAGCTGCCCGCCACCGCAAACTCGGCAATGTTATCGGCCGTCGTGGCAAAACGATGCTGCGGCTCGGCGGCGACGCCCGCCAGCTGCTCGCGGCGCGTAAGGATGTCGGTCAGCTCGCGCGTGGTCTCCTCGGCGGAACTCACGACGCGCACCCCAGGCCCCAGCGCATGTCGGATAGGTCCCACCAACAGCGGAAAATGCGTACAGCCGAGCACCACGGTATCGATACCGTGGTCGCGCAGCGGCTCAACCGTGGCACCCACCAGCGCACGCACGGCAGGCGTATCGAAGATGTCCTCGTTCTCAAGCCACTGCTCTTGCAGATGCGCACCCGAGGCGAGCTCGTGTTCGACAACCTCGACAAAGCTCGAGGCGGGGCAGCCGTATACGTCGACGCCGGCATCTAGGTCCTGAATGGCGCGCGTGTAAGCGCCCGAGCGAATGGTGAGGTTGGTGGCGAGCACGCCCACGCGACGCGTGCGGGTGCTGTTGATTGCCGCACGGGCACCCGGCGCGATCACGCCGATCACGGGAACGTCGAGCACCTGCTGGGCCAGACGCAAGGCCGCAGCTGTCGCCGTGTTGCAGGCGATGACCATAATCTTGACGTCGTGCTTCGACAGCCAACGGCCCGCCTGCAACGCAAACGAGCGCACCTCATCCTCGGTGCGCGTGCCGTAGGGGCAGCGTTTGGTGTCGCCGAAGTAGTAGACGGACTCATGCGGCAGCGCCGTCGCGATGGCGCGCGCAACCGTCAGACCGCCCAAACCAGAATCGAACACGCCAATCGGGCGCGTGTCGCCTGCCGGATTCTCGATATCGGACATTACCTCACCAGTCTCTCTCGAAAAGACATGTCCAAGTGCGGCGACGCCGCGCTACGAACGCGCCGCGACCAGCAGCTCTGCCGTCGCCGCCCAACCGTCGACAATTTTGCCGCGCGTAACGAAAGCGTTCTCGCAAGCAGCCAGGAACTCGGGCGCGCCGGCGCTCGTCAGGCCATTCTCGACCAGGCAGAACGTGCCCACGTGATCGGCCATGTAGAAGTCGGACTCGGAATCGCCGAGCGCGAGCGTCTCCTCGCGCTCGATCCCCAGGTGCTCGCAGAAGCGCGCAATGGCGACGCCTTTGTTGAGGCCCGCGGGGTTGATGTTGAATGCGCGGCCGTCCTCGACGCGATTAAGCTCAAGCGTCGTCGGCTTGGACAGGTGAGTCAGATGGCCGTTGCAAGCCCAGACCAGACCGCAGCCGGCCTCGTCGAGGATGGCCTGGACCTCATCGTCGGGCACATCGCCACGCATGCCGACGGTGACCTCACGGTACTTGTAGCCGGTCGACATGTCGTTGTGGTACTCGATCTTGTGCGGCCAGCGGGCGAGGATCTTCTCGCACACGCCGGTCTGCTCGATCACCTGGTGCGGCGTGAGACCGCAAGAGGGGTCGTAGGGCATATCGCCGGTCAGATACTCCCAATCGTTGGCCTTGAGGTCGTACATGATCAGGCCACCCATCTCGCCGATGTAGGAATTGAGGCCGAGCACGCGCGCATCCTCGTGGATCATGGTGCGGTTGCGGCCCGAGGTGGGAACCACCTGAATACCAGCGCGGGCAAGTGCCACGACGGCCTCGACGAGTTTGGTCGAGGGGTTGCCGTCGTTGTCGCGCAGCACGCACGAGCCGGGTGCGAGCATCGTGGCATCTAGGTCGGTAAAGACGTACTTGACCTTGGCCAAGCGCTCGCGCATCTCGCCCGAAAGCTCGGCAACGGTCGGCAGGGTGTTGTGGGACATGGTTACTCCGTTTACGTAGAAGGGTTTGGACTTGGACGGCATGTTTTGATTGAGGGAACACGCTTATGGCGACAGCGCACTCAGGGCGCCGCCGCCATCATGGTTCATTAGTCAAACTGGGTAACATCGATCAGGCGATTGGCCAACGAAAGGTCGCTCTCGATAGGCACGAACTCGTCACCCACGTGCATGAGCTCCTCGTCACCCTTTGCCAGCAGCAAGACAATGGTGGGAGCATCGGGGTTGACGTATTCCTCGCGCGCCGCCTTGAACGCCGCGCGCACGGCAGCCTCGCGATCGAGGATAATCTCGTTCGGCGTATCGTCGGGAACATGCTCGGCAAGCTCGCGACAGACCTTCATCGGGTCCTCGTGAGCCGGGTCCTCGTTGGCAAAGATCATCAGGTCGGAATATGGTGCGGCCTCGCGCGGAAGCCGCTCGCGGCGCTCCTGCGCCTTGCCGCCGGCAGCGCCAAACACTGCAATGACTGGACTAGTGGGAAACGCGCGCTTGACCGACGAGAAAAGCGAACGGAACGAAAGCTGGTTGTGCGCATAGTCAACGACGCAGATCACGCGGCCGTCCTTCGACTCCACGACCTCCATACGGCCCGGCACGCGCAATTTGGAGAGGCCCTTCTTGATGGCATCGATACCGATGCCGATCTCGTGCGCAGCGGCGATAGCGACCAGCGCGTTCTCCACGTTAAAGTCTCCCGCGATACCCAGCAGGATCTTCTCCCCCGCCTCGGACTCGTCGGCACACAGGCCATGCAGGTTAAACTCGATGTTAAAGCCGACCACGCGGACATCGCTTGCCCACAGGCTTGCCTCGGGATGCTCGACGCCAACGGTCACCAAGCGCTCGGCCGTCGACGCTGCCTCCAGCACACGGTCAACCTCTTCGGTGCCCAGATTCACCACGGCGGTCTTTGCCTGGTCAAAGATCCTGAGTTTGCTCTCAAAATAATCCTCAAACGTGGGGTGTTCGATCGGCGAGATGTGGTCACGCCCGATGTTGAGGAAGCACGCCACGTCAAACGGCAGATTCTCGACGCGTTGGTACTTGAGCGCCTGGCTCGAGACCTCCATGACCATGGACTGGCGACCGGACTCACGGCAGTTGGCGATATGGCGCCAGACCTCGGGGGCCTCTGGCGTGGTATTGGTGCTCTCGTAGCACTCGATACCATCGTCGGTACTCACCGAGCCGATCATGCCGCAGGACTCGCCCGCCGCTTTGATAATCGACTGGAGCATAAAAGCGGCCGTGGTCTTTCCCTTGGTACCGGTGATGCCCACGATCTTGACGTCGTGGTCGGGACGGTCGTAGACCTCCGGCGGCAACAGGGCCATGGCCGTGCGAACGCTATCAACAACCAGCATCGCAGCACCGCTCTCCTGCGCCAGCGGCTCCAGAGACTCGACCAGCGACTCTTCGCACACAAATGCGACGGCACCCGCATCGAGCGCCATGCTCAAAAACGCGGGCTTAAAGGCAGCACCTTTGCAAAAGAACACGTCACCTGCCGAGACCGCGCGCGAATCAAACGAGCAGCCGGTCACGGCACGCTCGTCAACCTGCTCTGATGCGCGCAGCTCGCCGCACACATCGAGAAGCTTGGCAAGCGTATCGACCGTGGTCACGGTCGCGGAATCCGAATGGTGCATCTTTCACCTTTCTCAGCCATTTGGCAGGGACGGTTTTTATAGTAACTGAAACGCACCCACGCAAAAACGGCTCCCGGAGGAGCCGTTACGCGCAGGCGTTCGTAAGCCGAGGCTAGGCAGCCTGAACAGTGGGCTGGTCCTCGTCGATAAAGAAGCGCTTGTACCACACCAGGAACACGAGCGGCGTATAGATCTTGCGCTGGAAATCGCCCTTGCCCGCAAAGTGCAGATCGAGCAGGTGCATGAGCTCGTCGGTATCGAAGAACTCGCTTGCCCACGGCGCGGTGAAGTACTCCTTGACATAGTCGTACCACTTTTGCTCGCGCAGCCAGTAGACAATCGGCACCGGGAAGCCCACCTTGGGACGGGTGGCCCACTCATCGGGCAGCGACTTGTTGGCAGCGTGGCGGAGTACCTGTTTGTTGCCGTTCTCGTTGATGCGGTAGCGGTCGGGAATGTGCTCGGCGAACTCCATGACTTTGCGGTCCAGGAAGGGCACGCGCAGCTCCAGCGAGTGCGCCATGCACATCTTGTCGGCCTTGAGCAGAATGTCGCCCGGAAGCCACATGTTCATGTCCAGGTACTGCTTCTTGACCAGCTCGGGCTGACCCTTCACGCGCGCATAGATGGGAGCGGCAAGCTCGAAGGCGCCATCGCCGGTGTTGTACTCGGGCTTGAGCACGTCGTCGACCTCGCGCTCCGGCCATACCAGAGCCTGTCCCAGGAACGACTTCTCGGGGATCTCGGCACCCTTGACCAGGAAGTTATGTCCCTTGAAGTACGGCATATGCAGCGCCAGGTTACCGAGCGCGCGACGGATGGGCAGCGGCACCATCTTTTTGTACTTGCGGACTGGGACCGTGTCCTCGTAGTAGGCGTAGCCGCCAAAGAGCTCGTCGGCGCCTTCGCCCGAAAGCACGACGGTGACGTCCTTGCGGGCCATCTCGGCCAAGAACCACAGCGGCACGGAAGACAGGTTGGACTGCGGCTCGTCCATGTGATACTGGATGTCCTCGAGCGCACCGAAGAACTCGTCGGCGGTAATCATCTTGCGAACGTTTTCGACGCCGAGCTTATCGGAAAGCTCTTTGGCGTAGTTAGTCTCGTTGAAATTCTTGTAATCGAAGCCCACCGAGAAGGTCTTGTCGGGCATGAGGCAAGCGGCGATGTAGCTGGAGTCGACGCCGCCGGAGAGGAACGACGCGACCTTGACGTCGGCGATGCGATGGGCCTCGACGCTCTCGTGCACGACCTCGTCCAGCTCGTCGACGTACTCCTCGAACGGCTTCTCGACGGCAGAGTAATCGCAATCCCAGTAGCGCTCGATGTTCATCTTGCCGGTCGGGATATCGACGGTAAAGTAGTGCGCCGGCGGCAGCTTGTAGACCCCCTCGAAGAAGGTCTCCTCGGTTGCCGAATACTGCAGCGTCATGTACGGACGCAGGGCCTTTTTGTTGACCGCCTTGTGGAAGTGCGGGTAGTCCAGGAAGCTCTTGATCTCGGAACCAAAGAGCACGCCCGGAGCGCCGTCGCCCGCATCGGCCATGGGATAGTAGTAGAGCGGCTTGATGCCAAAGATATCACGGGCGCCAAAAAGCTTGTTCTTCTTCTTGTCCCAGATGACGAAGGCGTACATACCGCGCAAGCGATCGAGTACTGCCTCGCCCCACTCCTCGTAGCCGTGCAGAAGGCTCTCGGTGTCGGCGCCGCAGTGGAACTTGTAGCCCTTGGCCTCGAGCTCGGAACGGAGTTCTTGGAAGTTGTAGATCTCGCCGTTGAAGACAATGACGACGCTACCGTCCTCGTTGGCCATAGGTTGGGCGCCAGCCTCGGTCAGGTCGAGGATCGACAAGCGGCGGAAGCCGAGGGCAACGCGGCCGTCGATAAACTGACCGCCCATGTCGGGACCACGATGGACGATGCGGTCCATCATCTTGGTGAGCACCTCGGATTGGTTATCCGTCCCACCGACAAAACCGACAAAACCGCACATATACTATCCCCTCTGCTGTTGCTGGGCATCAAATCGAATCAGTAGCTTTTGAGTATACCCGAGGGCGTAAAGAGGGGCGGAATGTTCAGGCAATCTCAACTGAATCAGCTCCGCTGTGACACGCGGGTTGATTTTCAATCTCAACGCAACAGCCTGAACGGACCCCGCGTTT
>NZ_QRQX01000003.1:0-167910 GCF_003475665.1 Collinsella sp. AF29-7AC | reverse complement strand
CCGAGGCCGCCTCGATCAATTTGCGAAAGAATCTTGACGGTACCTCCTTCTTTTGTATTTGCGCGATAATAACTCCCATTGGCGTTAGGGAGGACTTGATGTTTACCGTTTTTGTCTTGGGCAATATTGCTTCGGGTAAGTCGACTGCCTGCCGCTATCTTGAATCTCATGGCGCCATGCTTATCGATCTGGATGAGCTTGCCAAATCGCTGTATGTGCCAGGCTCCGATATCGTCAATGCTCTCGCGGAAGAATTTGGTTGGGACATTCTGGACGAGGAGGGCGGCATTCGCCGCAATGTCCTCGCTACTCGAGCTTTCGCCTCTCCTGATACAGTTGCGCGGCTCAATGGCATCGTTCATCCGGTTCTCATCGAACAGCTGTCACTGAGGATTCTTGATCCGGTTTGCTGCACGGTTTCGTCCCCCCGTTATCCCTTTGCGGTTGTCGAGGTTTCTGCCCCGACTGGTTTTGAGGATGCTTTTGGCCTGGCTGATGAAATTCTGGTAATCAGCGCTCCTTTAGCAGTTCGTCGCGAGCGTGCCATCCATCGTGGTATGGAGTCCTCTGATTTTGATGCGCGCTCTGCATGCCAACCCGATGAGGCTTCGCTTTGCCATCTCGCTACGACGGTAATCGATAATGCGGCAGGCGATAACTCGCTCTATGAACAACTGGACGCATGGCTTGCGCGCCATGGCTTCGGGGATGAAGTGGATAAGGAGGAGGCCGATGCCTAAGACACGTTTCTTTACGTGGTATCGCGTGGCGCCACTTGCCGTTATGTTTGTCTTCGGCCTTATTTCGCTCGTCTACTCGAATGCCCCTGCCGCCTTCTTTAAGCCTTTGTATCCAATTGACTACGAGGCGTACGTAAAGCAGTCGAGTATTTCGCACAATCTTGATCCGTATCTGGTGTGTGCTGTCATAAAGTCGGAATCGAATTGGGATCCCGAGGCTGAGTCGAATCAAGGCGCTCAGGGATTGATGCAGCTGATGCCCGAGACTGCCCAAGATATGATTGCCAAGGGTCTTGTCGATGGTAGCGAGTATTCAGCCGACGATCTTAACGATCCCGCTACGAATATCGAGTTTGGCTGTGCGTACCTCTCGTACCTCTTAACGTATTTCAACGGTTCCACGGATAGCGCTATTGCTGCATATAACGCCGGCATGGGCAATGTCGACGGATGGGCGCAGCAGAGCACGTCGCTTCATAATGCAATCACCTTTCCCGAGACGCAGGCGTATCTGATTCGTGTCAATAATGCCTGGGTTCGCTACAAGACCCTCTATCCCGATCGGTTCGTATAGGACAATGCCTGCCGCCTGCGTATACTGCAGATATATGAGTTAGGAGTATCCATGGCGGAATTTGAAGTTGAGCGTGTTGGAGGAGAGCTCAAACGTTTTGGCGTTGAGGGCTCTGAGGTGCCGTTTGAGGTCGTGTCTCCATACGAGCCCGCTGGTTCCCAGCCTAAGGCCATTGAGTCGCTTGTGAAGGGCGTGAGGGACGGAGATCGCTATCAGGTTTTGCTGGGCGTGACTGGTTCGGGCAAGACCTTTACCATGGCCAAGACCATCGAAGCTCTCGGTAAGCCGACGCTGGTCATGGCTCCCAATAAAACCCTCGCCGCCCAGCTCGCGAGCGAGCTCAAAGAATTCTTTCCCAACAATGCCGTGGTCTACTTCGTCTCGTACTACGACTATTATCAGCCTGAGGCATATGTACCGCAGAGTGATACGTATATCGAGAAGGATTCCTCGATTAACGAAGAGGTCGAGATGCTGCGACATCAGGCGACCGCATCGCTGCTATCTCGACGAGATGTGATCGTCGTCGCATCGGTCTCGTGTATCTATGGCATCGGTTCTCCCGAGGACTATGCAGGCTTGGCGCCGAACGTCGACAAGAAGGTGCCGCTCGAGCGCGATGACTTTATCCATGCGCTCATCGACATTCAATATGATCGCAATGACTATGACCTGGCACGCGGCACGTTCCGCGTGCGCGGCGATGTTGTCGACGTGTATCCGCCTTATGCGGAGCATCCGTTGCGGTTTGAGTTCTTTGGTGACGAGGTTGAACTGATTGCCGAGATCGACGAGGTCACCGGCGAGATGCTTCGTGAGTACGAGGCTATTCCCGTGTGGCCGGCCTCGCACTACGTGACCGAGAAGCCCAAGGTCAAGGCGGCTCTGAAATCGATCAGCGAAGAGTGCGAGAAGCGTGTGGCCGAGCTCAAGGCGACCGACAAGTTGCTCGAGGCACAACGCCTGCAGCAGCGTATCGATTATGATCTCGAGATGCTCGAGACCATGGGTTTTTGCAACGGCATTGAGAACTACTCGCGTCATTTGGACGGGCGCAAGCCGGGCGAGCCGCCGTTTACCCTGATTGATTACTTTCCCAAGGACATGCTCTGCATCATCGACGAGAGCCATGTGACGGTGCCGCAGATTCGCGGTATGCATGAAGGCGACCGATCGCGCAAAGTTACGCTTGTTGAGCACGGTTTTCGTCTTCCGTCAGCGCTCGACAACCGTCCGCTTCGCTTCGATGAGTTTGAGGCAAGGATTCCGCAGTTTATCTACGTTTCGGCCACGCCGGGTGACTATGAGTTGCGCGTGAGTCAAAACGATGTTGAACAGATCATTCGACCGACCGGTCTGCTCGATCCCAAGATCGACGTTCGTCCAGTCCGGGGCCAGATTGACGATCTTGAGGACGAGATTCGCGAGCGCGTGGCCCGCAAGGAGCGCGTGTTGGTGACCACGCTGACCAAGCGCATGGCCGAGGACCTTACCGACCACCTGCTCGACGCTGGCATTAAGGTCAACTACATGCACTCCGATACGGCGACGATGGACCGTGTCGAAATCCTGCGAACGCTGCGCGAGGGCAAAATTGATGTTCTGGTGGGCATCAATCTGCTACGCGAGGGTCTGGACCTCCCCGAGGTCTCGCTGGTGGCGATTCTCGATGCCGACAAGGAAGGCTTTTTGCGCAACCGCCGTTCGCTGATTCAGACGATTGGTCGTGCGGCCCGTAATGCCGACGGCGAAGTCATTATGTATGCAGACGTCGTGACCGATTCGATGAGAGAGGCAATCGACGAGACGCAGCGCCGACGCGAGATTCAGATGGCATATAACGAAGAGCATGGCATTGTGCCCAAGACGGTGCGCAAGGCCATCAACGACATCTCAAGTTTTATTGCCGAGGCCGAAAAAACCGTGGGTTCCAAGGGGCGCTCGAAGGGCGACTCTCTTGGACATGGCGCATTCTATACGCCCGATGAGTCGGGCGAGGGTGGCGTGCCGGAAACGGTGGCGCCCGAGCAGACACTTGCGGAGCAGTTGGAAGAACTGCCGCATGACGAGCTTGTGCGGATCGTCGAAACCATGGAAGAGGATATGCGTAACGCTTCTGCTGCCATGGACTTTGAGGAAGCGGCGCGCCTGCGCGATGCCGTCGTTCAGATTCGAGCGATGCTCGAGGGTGCGTCTGAGGACGAGACGATCGAGCGCTTACGTTCGCAGGCCCGCAAGGGTTCCACGTTCGCATCGGGCAGAAAACGCCAGGGTGCACGGTTTAAGAAATAGTGAACAGGCCCCGAGTTCCCTGTGGAGCTTGGGGCCTGTGTCTTTTGCGCGCTGGAATTCGTGCGTTAGAGGTCTGCGATCAGGGCTTCGGCACAACGGATGCCGTCGGTGGCCGCGCTCATGATGCCGCCGGCATATCCAGCTCCCTCACCACAAGGATAGAGGCCCGGGGTCGACACGGCATGGCACGTTCGGTCTCGGGTGACAGTGACCGGTGAGCTCGAACGAGTCTCCACGCCGGTAAGAACGGCGTCGGGGCGGTCGTAGCCGCGTAGCTTTTTTCCGAGTAGGGGAAGTCCCAGGCGGAGCGACTCGACGATATACTGCGGCAGGGCTTCGTCAATTGCCGTCCAGGTCACACCGAGCGGATAGGTGGGCTTTACCTTTCCGGGCGCCTTGCTGGCACGTCCTGCGAGGAAATCTCCGACGAGCTGTGCCGGTGCGTTCCAGTTGGAACCGCCCAGGCGATAGGCGGCCGCCTCGCAGGCACGCTGGAGCTCGATGCCGGCGAGTGGGTCATCGTTGGGAAGGTCCTCGGGTGTGACGTTAACGAGCAGGGCGGCATTTGCGTTGCGTCCGCCGCGGGCATTGAGACTGGCGCCGTTGACGCACAGGTGGCCCTGCTCGGAAGAGGCGGCGACAACCTGCCCGCCGGGGCACATGCAAAACGAGAACACGCTGCGGCCGTTGGGAAGATGGGCGACGAGCTTGTAAGGGGCTGCTCCGAGGGCAGGATGTCCCGCCGAGGCTCCGTATTGGACTCGGTCGATGTCGCGCTGCGGATGCTCGATGCGAACGCCCATGGCAAAGGTCTTTTGTGCGAGGGCCACGTTGTGGCCCTTAAGGAGCTCAAAAATATCGCGAGCAGAATGCCCGCAGGCGAGGATGAGGTGATTTGTCTCGATTGGCTCGCAAGCGGCGTCTTGGGACGATTGGACATCAATACCGGTGATGGCGCCAGACGCGTCGATGCGAATGTCGACGAGCTTCGTTCGATAACGGACGACACCTCCGAGCTGCTCGATGCGCTGGGATATAGCGGTGACAACCGTGGGAAGGATGTCGGAGCCAATGTGCGGCTTGGCATCCCATAGAATATCGCGGGGCGCGCCCGCCTCGACGAAGGTTTCGAGGATAAGGCGATGGGCGGGATTTTTGGTTCCCGTATTGAGTTTGCCGTCCGAGAAGGTTCCCGCGCCGCCCAGGCCAAACTGGATATTGCTCTCGGGGTCGAGGATGCGCTCCTTTAGAAAGAGGTCGATCGCCTGCGAGCGGCGAAATGCCGGGTCGCCGCGCTCGATGAGCAAGGGCTTAAGACCTGCTTCGGCGAGCGTAAGCGCAGCGAAAAGGCCGGCGCATCCGGCGCCGACAACGACAGGGCGTTCTTGAGGTGCGTCGGAGGCGGGGGAGGGGAATGAAGGCTCATCGTCTTCTATCGCGCGTACGCGCGAGCGGTCACGCTCGGCAACGCTGTCGACCGCTTCTCGCTCGAGGTGGGGACTAGTCAGCTCAACACGAAAGCTCAGGATAAAATGGACGTCTCGTTTTTTGCGAGCGTCGATTGACTTGCGGTGGAGCTCGATGGACTTGATCTCGGAGTCCTTGCAACGTAGGACGCGCTTGGCGACTCGCTTGCCAACAATGAGACAGGCATTTTCATCGTCGGCTTCATCGAGCGACGCGTTGACTTGGGTGATTTCGATCATCGAGGTCTCCTTAGAGGCAAGAAAGAGGCCGTCCGGTATCCCAGACGGCCCGAATGCGTTTTTGATTATAGACTGCGCGGCTACAGGCTGCTTGCAGCGCGAATGCCCGAGATCCAGGCCCACGCAAGGTTAAAGCCTCCGCAATCGGCGTCGATGTCGAGCGCTTCACCGCAGACGTAAAGCGGGGCGTCGACAACGCTGCGCGCGCGTAGGCTGGGTGTTGAGATGCTCTCGACAGATACGCCACCACGCGTGACCTGCGCTGAGCGCTCCTCGGCTGTTCCCTTGACGAGCAACTTAAAGTGCTTGAGGATCGAGACCAGGTGGATGACATCGTTGGAGCCTGGATGGCACTGCTCGAACGCTGTGCAGACGACGCGGGAGAGTTGCGGGGCGAGCATGCCGTCGAGCCAACGGGGATCGCGGGGCGAAAAGCCGCCGAGCAGCTCAACGCGCCGGTTGAGCGTATCGAGCAACTCGTCTTTGGAGAGGTCGGGGAAAACGTCGAGCAGGATCGTATCGCCGTGCTGGATACGACGAGAGAGGTTGAAGACAGCGACGCCTGAGATACCGAAGGTTCGAAACAGCACTTCACCGTCTTCGTGCCAGAGCTCATTATGATTGTGGGCGAGCGTCAAGCGGGCACGGACGCGCAGGCCATCCAACGTCTTGAGTGCCGCCCGATCGCCAAAGACCGTTGCCGATACGGGGCAGAGGATGGGGCGCAGCGAAGTGAGGGGGAGGCGAAACGTATCGGCGATACCGGTGGGGTTGCCGCCCGTAGCGATAATTACAACATGTGCCTGCAGGGCCTCGTTCTTGCGAGGGACATCGGCGAGCGCTTTCCGAAGCGAGCGGAGCTCCGATTTTCGGTTATCGTGCTTTTTTGCCTTGAGCGCCCGCGCTGGACGGTCTATTTGGAGTGTCCAGCCTTCGGAAGCTTTGTGCGCCGAGGCAGCGTTGGCTCCGCAGATTAAGGTGATACCTAGGCGGTCGCAAGCGTTGAGAAGTGCGTCGCGCACCGATTCGGCGCGAAGGGAGCGCGGGTACAGCCGGCCTTCCTCGGAGGTTGTCATGATGCCCAGCGAGGAGAAGAAACCCATAAGCTCTTGTTCGGGCTGGGGGCCCATGACGGATTCGACGAATGCGGGGTGGTTATACCGCTGAGGATCAATCGATTCGTTGGAGAGGTTGCAACGGCCGTTACCGGTCGCAAGGAGCTTGAGGCCGCAGGCGACATCGCGCTCAACGATGCAGACGCTTTTGCCAGCGCGTGCGGCCGTAATGGCGGCGGCGAGGCCTGAAGCCCCGCCGCCGATTACCAAGACGTCATAGAGGGCGCTCGCGTTCACTTAGGCCTCGTCTGTTTCGTGCGGGGTAATAGCCTCGACGGCAGAGACTGCCTTGGGCAACATGCCATCGGGCAGCGCGGTCTCGACCTCGCCCTTATCGCAGGCCTCGGCGAGTGCCGGATTAATGGGAAGCTGGCCCAAGATGTCGAGGTTATAGCGCTCTGCGACCTCGGGGAGCTTGCTCTTGCCAAAGACCTCGATTTTCTTGCCGCAGTCGGGGCACTCAATATAGCTCATGTTCTCGACAATGCCCAGAATGGGGACGTTCATCTTCTCGGCCATGTTGACCGCCTTGGCGACGATCATCGAGACCAGATCCTGCGGGCTCGTGACGATGACGATGCCGTCGACCGGCAGCGACTGGAAGACGGTGAGCGCGACGTCGCCTGTTCCCGGAGGCATGTCGACCAGTAGGTAGTCGATGGGGCCCCACGAGGTCTCGCTCCAGAACTGCCTAATGGCGCCTGCGATGACCGGACCGCGCCAAAGGACGGGGTCGGTCTCGTTTTGGAGCAGCAGGTTGGAGCTCATGACCTTGACGCCGTGCCCGGAGATTTCGGGCAGCATAAGGTTGCCAAGGGCATGGACGTGGCGTCCACTCATACCGAACATCTTGGGGATAGAGGGACCGGTGATGTCGGCATCGAGGACGCCGACCTTGTGGCCGTGACGGGCAAGCTCGGTGGCGATGGCACCGGTGACAAATGACTTGCCGACACCGCCCTTGCCGGAAAGCACGGCGATGACGCGCTTGACCTCGGACAGCGTGTTCTCCTCAAATTGCGACGGCGACGTTTGTCCGCCGGCGGCCTGTGCATGTTCGCAATCCATGTATGACTCCTTTGTATATGCTGGGGCCGGGGCCCCGCGATGTGACACGAGCGTCATTGTACCCTCGTTTGCGAGCGGGAGTCATTTGCGATGCGTTTGGGCCGAGCGTGCTTGCAATACGATGGGCCCAAGCGAATGGGCGGGCTTACTGAACTTTGCTGGCGAACTCGAGGTATTGCATGCGCTGCAGCTTGTCGATCGTCGAGGCGTAGGGGCTGTCTTTCGATTCCAAGTCGTAGCGCAGCCCGTCGGCACCGAGATAGCCGGCGACATTGATGGTGGGCACATCTGACCTTGTCGCAAGCAGGGCCTTTTGGTAATTGGTGAGCGGGGCGCCAATCTTATTAAGGGTAATGGCTGCAATCTCGTTTGCCCCGACGGTGTCGTAGACGTTGAGCCCGGTATTGCCGGCGATCTCATAGTTAGCCCAGACGAGATATGTCGACTGATAGATACGGAAAGCGTGGCTTGCCGTATCTTCCTGAGGGTACAGCTCATCGTTGAGAGTCGTTGCGGCGCTCGGCTGATGGTCGCCAAAAAAGACAAGAACAACCGGTCTGCCGATATTGCGGAGCTCGTTGATAAAGTACTCGAGGTCCCGGTCGGATGCGTTGATGCAGGTGAGATAGGTGTTGAGCGCGCTGTTGGCACCCTCACTGGCTCCCTCGACCCAATAGTTTGTCAGCTCTTCGGCGGGAACGGTGCCATAGTCGTAGCCGCCGTGATTTTGCATCGTGACGTCTAAGATGAACTGCGGGGCTTCGTCGGTTCTGAGCAGGTCGAGTATCTTGTCGTAGGTGGCATAGTCGCATACGCCGGCATGGTAATAGGGCGCACCTTCGAAATCGCCGATTGAAAGAAAGTCTCCAAAGCCAAGCTGCTGATAGATTTTATCTCGATGGTAGTTGACGGGGTTTTGCGGGTGCATAGCGGTAGTGGTATACCCAAGCTCTTTAAGGTCCTTTGCCAGGCTGTTGACGCCATTCATCTGATACAGCTGATAGGGGATTTTGCCTAATCCGACAAAGGCCGTTGTCGCTCCGGTCAAAAATTCGAATTCGGAGTTCGCCGTTCCGCCACCGGCGACCGAAGCGAGCATGGTGCCGCGAACAAGTGTGTCGGGAAGCGAGTTGTAGAATGCGGGGCCGGTGTACCCGGCCGCCTGGAGCTGCTCAAAGCACGAAAGGTCGCTAAAACTCTCATTCATGACGGCAACAATCGTCGGCTTGATTTCATTGAACTGGGCAACGGCCGCCGCGCGCTGCTCGCTCGAGCCATATGTGCTGTCGTAGGCGGCGGCGAGCTCCTGCTCGATGCTCTGCGCCTCATCGGGCGTATAGTCTTCGGGCTTCTCAATGGGCAACTCGTTGACCATTTCGGTGAACGAAGTGATAAAACCCTGAGACGCATACGTGGTGATGGGCTGCCAACGGTCAAATCCAAAATCCAGCGCCTGCTCCAAGTCGATGTTGGAAAAGCCTGAGAGCCCCACAACGGTCACTAGCAGAAAAGCACAGAGGTTAGCGGCGATAGCGGGGAAGACATGGGTGGGCGTACGGAGCTTTCGCGGTCGGATGAGCGAAAGAAGCCCCAGGGAAATCTCCAGCAGGGCGAGAGAGGTTACGATTCCGGCGGTAAAGGTAAACTCGTATCCCTCGCTCACTTCCATTGCGGTGCCAAGGGCCAAGATATCGCTTGGCAGGATGGCTTCGCCTTTAAACGTTATGACGAAGTGCTCGGCAATGCCAAGGATGCAGCAGACGACGGGCACGAGAGCCATGACGCCTCCATGACGCTGTCCCAGCAAATAAAGGGAGAGCAGAACCGTCGCGAGCAGCCCGACGGAAAACCCGAATGAGTTGGCGGGAATGCGATAGAACGTTTCGTTGCAGGCAATTTCGAGTGAAACGAACGAGAGCGCTGAAACAGCGGCGATGACAAGGATGTCACGGCAAATACAGGCAACCGTTCCCGTCGCAAGGTCGGTTTGGTCGATAAGCTCCGAAACCAAGGGCTCGACAAGAAGCATGACGGCGGCGGCACCGAGCGCCGAATAAGAAAGGACCCATAGGGAGCTGCCCTCATTTGCGAGCAATTGATTCGTAACCCATGCAGCTACCACGCCGAGCGGGATGAGGAGCGTCGCGCACCAAAAGACGCGGGCAATGGGTGGCTTTTCGTTGCGTTTGATTGAAAAATACACGCGCACGACGACGGCGGCCACGATAAGGACGGCGATGAATATGGGCAGATTGGCCATGTCGCTCGAAGTGATTTCAAGGGGGATATCTTCGGTCATGGACGTTCCTCTGGTACAGCAAATTAAGTTCAGTATTAGATTACTGTAACCTTTCCACGGCATTTCGAGAAACAAAGCGCCCGATACGCAAAGCTAAAGGTCTGCGAATCTTGTATTACGAACATCTGTGCGCGTCGAGTGCGCTAAACTCATCGGCAGTATGATTCGATGCAATAGGAGGCAAGGAGCTTCCATGTCTGATTCTTCTATCGTTATTCGCGGCGCTCGTGAGCACAACCTCCGTGATATCGATGTTTCCATTCCGCGTGACCAACTCGTGGTCATTACCGGTCTTTCTGGCTCGGGCAAGAGTTCGCTGGCATTCGACACTATCTATGCCGAGGGCCAGCGTCGATACGTCGAGAGCCTTTCGAGTTATGCGCGCCAGTTCTTGGGCCAGATGGACAAACCCGACTTGGATTCAATCGACGGCCTTTCGCCGGCGGTGTCGATCGACCAAAAGACGACGTCTAAAAACCCTCGCTCGACGGTTGGCACCGTAACCGAGATTTATGACTATCTGCGCCTGCTGTTCGCCCGTGTGGGCACCCCGCACTGTCCCGAATGTGGCCGTGTCATTGAGCGTCAGACGACCGATCAGGTTGCCGACAAGGTCTTGGCGGCGGGGGAGGGCCGCCGCGCGTTTGTGCTGGCACCGGTGGTACGCGGGCGAAAAGGCGAGTACACCAAACTGTTTGAGGACCTTCGCGCCGAGGGCTTTAGCCGCGTGCGTGTCGACGGTGAAGTGCGCTCGCTCGACGATCCGATCGATCTGGACAAGAAGTTCAAGCACGATATCGAGGTCGTGGTCGATCGCATCGTGATCCGTGAGAACTCTCTGGGCCGTATCGCCGAGTCTGTTGAGCAGGCGACCGCGCTGGCGCACGGCAATGTGAACGTATACTTGCTGCCCGACCGCGACGCTCCCGAGGGGACCGAAGGCGAGTTGCTGGAGTATTCGCTGGCGTTAGCGTGCCCGGAGCATGGGCACTCCATCGATGACCTGCAGCCGCGTGATTTCTCGTTCAACGCGCCCTATGGCGCGTGCCCAGAGTGCGACGGCCTGGGCTTTAAGAAGACGGTCGATGCCGAGGCCCTAATCGAAGACCCCTCGAAGTCGATCGCCGACGGGGTCTTTGGCAGCCTGTTTGGCAACTCTAACTATTATCCGCAGATTTTCGCTGCGGTCTGCAAACACTTTAAGGTGAGCGTCGATACGCCGTGGGAGGATCTGCCTCCGCGGGTGCGTCGCGCGTTTTTAGACGGCATGGGCGACCAGAAGATTTCGGTCGACTATCAAAAGCTCGATGGGCGCCGCAGCCAGTGGGACACCAAGTTCTCGGGCGTGCGCAATATCCTGTACGAGCGCTATACCGAGACGACGAATGAGAACACCAAGGCGCGCTTGGAGAAGTACATCCGCGAGGAGCCGTGCTCGAGTTGCCATGGTGCTCGTCTGCGCCCCGAGATGCTCGCCGTTACCGTAGGCGGTAAGTCCATTTACGAGGTCTGCTGCCTATCGTGCCGCGAGTCGCTCGAGTTTTTTGAGGGCCTGGAACTCACCGAGCGCCAACAGTTTATCGGCGGCCGTATCGTCAAGGAAATCCTGGAGCGCCTGCGTTTTCTGGTCGATGTCGGACTCGACTATCTGACGCTCGATCGTGCCTCGGCGACGCTTTCCGGAGGCGAGGCCCAGCGTATTCGACTGGCAACGCAGATCGGCGCGGGTCTCATGGGCGTGCTCTATATTCTGGACGAGCCCTCGATCGGTCTTCATCAGCGCGATAACGAGCGCCTGATCAAGACGCTTGAGCGCCTACGCGATATCGGCAATACCGTTATCGTCGTCGAACACGACGAGGATACAATCCGTGCCGCCGACTATGTGATCGACATGGGCCCCGGCGCGGGCGTGAACGGCGGACACGTGGTCGCCTCGGGAACGCCTGCCGATATCATGGCGTGCCCCGATTCGATGACGGGTGCCTACCTGACCGGCAAGCGAATGATTCGGGTTCCCGATGAACGCCGCAAGCCCGGTCGCGGCTGCCTTAAGATCACGGGCGCCCGCGCCAACAACCTCAAAAACGTTACCGCCAAGATCGAGTTTGGTACGCTTACGGTTGTTACCGGCGTGTCGGGATCGGGCAAGAGCTCCCTGGTTACCGACACCATTGCGCCTGCGCTTACGAATGCCATTCATCGCTCGACGCGTCCTGTGGGCCCGTACAAAAAGCTCGAGGGTATCGAGTGCATCGATAAGGTGATCGACATCGACCAGTCGCCGATTGGTCGCACGCCGCGTTCCAACCCTGCTACGTACATTGGCCTGTGGGATGATCTTCGCGCGCTGTTTGCGAGTACGCCGGAGTCGAAGGCGCGTGGCTACTCGCCGGGACGTTTCTCCTTTAACGTGAGCGGCGGTCGCTGCGAAGCATGCAAGGGCGACGGACAAATTAAGATCGAGATGCACTTCCTTCCCGATATCTATGTCCCCTGTGAGGTCTGCGGCGGCAAACGCTATAACCGCGAGACGCTTGAGGTCACCTACCGTGGTAAGACCATCTCGGACGTGCTCGACATGAGCGTCACCGAGGCACTGGCCTTCTTTGGGAATATCCCGCAGATTAAGCGCAAGCTCCAGACGCTGTACGATGTAGGCTTGGGCTACGTGAGCCTGGGCCAGCCCGCTACGACGCTCTCGGGCGGCGAGGCGCAGCGTGTGAAGCTCGCCAAGGAGCTTCATCGACGCCAGACGGGCAAGACGTTCTATATTTTGGATGAGCCGACGACCGGCCTTCATTTTGAGGACGTCCGCCAGCTGCTCGATGTGCTGCAGCGCTTGGTCGATGCGGGCAACACCGTGCTGGTGATTGAACACAACCTTGATGTCATCAAGGTTGCCGACCGCCTGATCGATATGGGCCCCGAGGGCGGTAACGGCGGCGGAACCGTCGTGGTTTCGGGCACACCGGAGCAGGTTGCGGACTGTCCGCAGAGTTATACGGGCAAGTTTTTAGCGCCGTTGCTCAGGCGTGACCGGGAGCGTCAGGCTCAACTTGATGCTCAATAAATAGGCGATTCAGTTTATGGGCGCCATCGACTCCTTGTGATTCGATGGCGCTTGCTGTGTCGAAGTGACGTATGCAGCCGAATTGGACATATACTTAATCCTTGCGTCCGAATGCGAGGGAAAGGATATGTCATGGCAAAGGCTGTAAAGACGCCAAAAACCAATGCGATGCGCGAGCTGGAAAGCGCCGGCATTTCCTATGTTCTACATACGTACGAAGACGATGGTGATGAGTCGGCGGGCCTGGGGGTCGCGATTTCGGAGCAGCTTGGCGAGGAGCCCGGTCAAGGATTTAAGACCTTGGTCTGCGTGACGCCGTCCAACGACCATGTTGTGTGCTGCATCCCTGTTGCCGACGAGCTCGATCTAAAGTCCGCCGCGCGTGCCGCGGGGGAGAAGTCCTTGGCCATGATGCATGTGAAGGATTTGCTTGCGGCGACTGGCTACGTTCGCGGCGGCTGCAGTCCGGTCGGTATGAAAAAGCGCTACCGGACGCTCATTGATGAAACATGTGTCCTTTGGGATACCATTTTTATTTCGGGAGGCAAGCGTGGTTATCAGCTCGAGCTTGCACCCGATGATTTAATTGCATTTTGCGGGGCGACGGTTGCCGCGATTACGAGAGAGGACTGAGCGATGCCGCAGGAAGAATTGAAGCGCGGAGCTCATTTTGCAGAAGAATCTGCGCCTCAGACACCCTCATCCGAAGCTTCTTCGTCGCGAGATGACACTGACGACATGGGCTCGTCGGACTACTCCACGGTTGGTCGTTCCGCCGGGCTTATGACCATCCTGACCATCGTGTCTCGCGTCACCGGTTTTATCCGCACGTGGGCAATGGCGGCCGCTATCGGCATGTCGCTGCTCTCGTCTTCCTATCAGGTCGCCAACAACCTGCCCAATATGCTCTACGAACTCGTGATGGGCGGCATGCTCGTGACGGCGTTTTTGCCCGTGTACATGGGCGTGAGGCGTGAGCGGGGTCGCGAGGCCTCGAACGAGTACGTGGGCAACCTGCTCGGCATTCTGCTTTTGGTGCTGGGTGGCATTTCGTTGCTGGGGACCGTGTTCGCCCCGGGCTTTATCTGGACGCAATCGTTTCTTTCGGGTGACGGCGGCAGCATGGATACCGCTGCGTTCATGTTCCGTTTCTTTGCCATCCAGATTCTGTTTTATGGTTTGGGCTCGGTGTTTTCGGGCGTCCTCAACGCACACCGCGACTACTTCTGGTCGACGTTTGCCCCGGTCCTCAACAATGTGATCGTCATTGCGAGCTTTATGGGCTTTGCGCCCGTGTCCGCACAGTTTGGCGAACGTGCCGGCATCATCTTGATTGCGGCCGGTACGACCCTCGGTGTCTTTGTTCAGATGGCATGTCAGATCCCCGCGCTTGGCAAGCACGGCGTGCATCCCCATATCCATATCGACTTTAAGGACCCCGCACTGCGCCAGACGATTGCGCTCGGTATCCCGACGCTGCTCGCCACGGTGTGCATGTTTGTCTCGACTTCTATCACCAACGCTGCTGCGCTGGTGGTCCAGCCCGAGACTGGTCCTTCCGTCATCGCCTATGCGCGCCTGTGGTACACGCTGCCCTACGCGCTGATTGCCGCCTCGCTTTCGACGGCGCTCTATACCGAGCTCTCTCACGACGCACAGGAGAAGGATTACGACAGCGTCCGCACGGGCATTTCGCGTGGCGTCGCCCAGATGCTGTTCTTCCTGATTCCATTCGCGCTGTACCTGATTGTCTTCGCGCGTCCGCTCAACATGATTTACTGCGCTGGCAAGTTCGATGAGTCCGGTGTGGCGCTGGTGTCGGAGTTCCTTATCTACCTGGCACTTTCCCTGCCGCTCTACGGCGTGGTCGTGCTGATGCAGAAGAGCTTCTCTGCCTTGCTCGACATGAAGCCCTATAGCCGCTATTGCCTGTATTCCGCCATCGGCCAGGCCGGCTCGGTTTTGCTGTTTGGCGTTGTGCTGGGCTTCGGTATGCCGGCAATCGCGCTTTCGTATGTCGTCGACTACGTGATCTTGGTCGGTTGCTCGCTGTGGTGGCTGCGTCGTCGCCTGCGTGGTCTTCAGGTCAAATCTATCCTGCATGGCGGGTTCTTTGGCCTTTTGCTCGGTGGCCTGGGTGCTGCCGCAGGCGCCGGCGTCATGTGGGCGCTTGAGCACTTTGTCGGGGCACTTGGCGGCTCGATTCTGATTACTCTTGGCTACGTTTGCGTTGCGGGTGTCGTCTCGCTTGCTGTTACCTTTGGCCTTGCCGTCGTCCTTAAGATGCCCGAGGTCTCGGCGCTGATTCGTCGCAAGTAGGTGCGCGTGGCCGGTCACGACAACATTCCAACGCTTGCCGAGCAGGTTTCGCGCGTTCCCACGCAGCCCGGCTGCTACCTTTGGAAAGACGCCAAGGGCGATGTCATCTACGTGGGCAAGGCGAAAAACCTGCGCGCCCGTATGCGTCAGTACGTGACGCTGCAGGACGAGCGCCAGAAGATCCCGCTAATGATGCAGCTGGTGGCGAGCTTTGACTATATCGTGGTGGAGACCGAGCACGAGGCGTTGGTGCTCGAGCGCAATTTGATTGGTCAGTACCATCCGTACTTTAACGTCGACCTCAAGGATGACAAGAGCTACCCCTTTATCGCCATTACAAAGGGCGACCTGTATCCCGCTATCAAATACACGCGTGAGCGTCATAAGCCGGGAACGCGCTATTTTGGACCTTATACCGATAGCCGCGCGGCACGTGAGACGATAGATACGCTGCGCAAGGTTATCCCCATCTGCTCCGCATCCTGTGCGGAGTGGCGTCGTTGTCGCCGTATCGTCGAGTCCCACAAGGGCGAGGAAGACATCGTCAATATGATTTGCGCGCAAAACGGGCGCCCCTGCTTTGACTACCATGTCGGGCGCGGCCCAGGTGCGTGTGTCGGCGCGATTTCCCCGGCAGACTATGCCAAGAACGTCAAGCGTGTCGAGCGCTTTTTGTCGGGCCATCGCAAGGATGTCGTCGATGAGCTGACCTCCGAGATGACGGATGCCGCTGAGGCGCTCGACTTTGAGCGCGCGGCACGCGTCAAACGTCGTTTGGAGGTCATCAGGGGTCTGGACGATCGTCAGCAAGTCGTTTTTCCCTCCAGTGTCGATATCGATGTCATCGGTTTCTATCGCGAGGAGACCATCTCCGCCGCTTGCGTCTTCGTCGTTCGCGAGGGCCGAACAGTTCGCACCTGCGAGTTCGTTCTCGACAAGGGTCTTGATGTTGACGAGGAAGAGCTCCAGTCGGGCTTTCTTAAGCGCTATTACGACGAGACGGCTGATATTCCAGCTGAGGTCAACCTTTCCGTCGAGCTTGAGGATGCGGAGGCGCTGGGGGAGTGGCTTGCGGGCAAGCGTGAGCGTTCCTGCCATCTCCATAGGCCGCAGCGTGGCGAAAAGCACCGTCTGCTCGATATGGCATCCAAAAATGCGCGCCATGCCCTCATGCGCTACATGATGCGAACGGGGTACGCTGACGACCGCACCAATCAAGCGCTCCTGGAGCTCGAAAGTGCGTTGGCGCTGCCATCGCCGCCGTTGCGTATCGAGTGCTTCGATATCTCGACGCTGCATGGCACCTTTACGGTCGCCTCGATGGTGGTGTTTACCAACGGGCGCGCCGACAAGAGCCAGTATCGTCGTTTTAAAATCCAGGCCGAATTGGATGAGGCAAACGACTTCGTGTCGATGTCCGAGGTTTTGGGACGACGCTATGCTCCCGAGCGCATGGCCGACGAGCGCTTTGGCTCGTGCCCCGATCTGCTCGTTGTCGATGGCGGTAAGCCGCAATTGACCGCTGCGATCAAGCAACTTGAGGCTCTTGGGCTCGATATACCAGTTTGTGGCTTGGCGAAGGCCGATGAGGAAGTTTTTGTGCCTTGGGACGAGACTCCCGTCGTGCTGCCGACCGGGTCTGCCTCGCTCTATCTAATTAAACAGGTGCGCGATGAGTCCCACCGATTTGCTATCACGTTCCATCGTGAATTGCGCGACAAGGCCATGACAGTTTCGGTACTCGATGACGTTCCTGGCGTGGGGCCCACCAGAAAACGTGCCCTTATGCGCCATTTTGGCTCGATGAAGCGTTTGCGCGCGGCGAGCGAGCAGGAGATTGCAGAAGTTCGAGGCGTTCCGGCCGATGTCGCCAAAGCGGTCCACGAGGCACTTGTTGCGTGGAATGCCGAGCGCTCCGTGATGGCGGCAAAGCAATCCGAAAACTAAACACGCCTCTAAACAACTGATATACATGATTGCGTGTTTTTCAATCATGTATTTCACGGCGATTACCAGCCGATTTCGGGTTTAATTAACGCTAAAACGTTTGACTAGCCATGGTGAACAACCCTGCTATCCTTCGGGTTGACGAAGACTGATATCTCACCTCGTCGATACATACTGTCTGGCGAATCGTTTGTCAATGAATTCGGTGAACGGTAGTAAATACCGTTCAAGCGTATGTATGTATCGGTCGCCGAGCGCGGCACCTCAGTTGGGTTCGTCGGTAGGTAAGGTATATATCGTCCGCAAGTTGCGCGGGGGCGCGTCTAGGTGCTCCCGGGTAAGATTCTCTATTGATAGGAGAAGACATGGCCATCATCAACAAGGGTATGTCCAGGCGTTCGTTCCTCGGCCTCACCGGCAGCGTCGCTGCTGTCGCAGGGCTTGGTCTCACCGGCTGCGGTGGCAGCTCTAGCGACGAGGGTTCCGCTTCCGGTTCCACCGATTCCGCCAACCGTGGCGGCGGCGTGATCACCGCTGGTTCCGCTTACGCTCCGTCCAGCTTCGATCCCGCCAGCACCGGCTCCGCTGTGGGCCTGGGTGCTAACTGGCACGTCGTCGAGGGCCTCTACGGCATCGATTACCACGACTACAGCACCTTCAACGAGCTCGCCACCGACGATCCCAAGTCTGTGGACGACACCACTTTCGAGGTCACCATCCGCAAGGGCGCCAAGTTTTCCGATGGCACCGAGGTCACCGCTGACGATGTCGTTGCCTCCTACACCGCTTGCGCCGCTTCCGCTACCTATGCTCCGTTCTTCCAGCCCTTCGAGTCCATCGAGGCCAAGGACGCCAGCACCGTGACGGTCAAGACCAAGGTCCCCAACTTCTCCCTGCTCAAGGATCGTCTGGCCATCGTCCGCGTTACCCCGGCCACCCAGACCGAGGAGGATCGCGCCAAGCAGCCGATCGGCTCCGGCCCCTGGATGTACGACTCTATCTCCGATACCGAGATCACCCTGGTTCCCAACCCCGAGTACAACGGTGAGTATGCTGCCGAGGATAAGAAGATCCAGTACAGCATCCTGACCGACCCCACCGCTCGCGTTACCGCTCAGCAGGAGGGCTCCACGCTCGTTATGGAGCTCGTTACCGCTGACGCCGTCGACCAGCTCGAGAGCGCCGGCTGCAAGATCGATAACGTTCAGGGTTTCGGCACCCGCTTCATCATGTTCAACGTCGCCAAGGAGCCTTGGAACAACGTCAAGGTCCGTCAGGCTGTCATGTATGCGCTCGACACCGAGAAGATGGTCAGCAACACCTTCGCCGGCCTTGCCACCGCTGCCAGCTGCTACCTGCCCAAGAGCTTCACCAACTATCATGAGGCTTCCACGGTGTACAAGACCGACGCCAAGAAGGCTAAGAAGCTCATCGAGGAGTCTGGCATCACCCCGGGTGCCATTACCCTGCGCACCACCGACAACGAGCAGATTAAGGGCATGGCCGCCCAGGTCAAGAATGACCTCGACGCTCTCGGCTTCGATGTGACCATCCAGACCGATACCTCGCCGGCCACCTACGCTGCCATCGACGGCGGCGAGGCCTACGATATCCTCCTTGCCCCTGGCGATCCTTCCTGCTTCGGCGCCGACCCCGACCTGCTGCTCAACTGGTGGTACGGCGACAACGTCTGGATGCAGACCCGTTGCCCGTGGAAGGAGTCCGCTGAGTGGCAGAAGCTCCACGGTCTCATGGACGAGGCTCTTGCCGCTGAGGGCGATGAGCAGCAGAAGAAGTGGAACGAGTGCTTCGACATCATTGCCGACAACGCCGTTCTGTACCCCGTTGTCCACGTCAAGACCGTCTCCGCTTCCTGGGACGATCCGTCCACTGCGCCCAACGGCGAGGCCCTCGATGGCTTCAAGGGCATCGGCACGACGAGCATGTCCTTCAGGGGCGTTGCGACCGTCAAGGCGTAAGACTCGCTTGAGTCTGTATGCAGGATGTCGGTCGTTGGGACCGTATCCTCATAGTTGAAACAAAGACCCGGGCGACCTCGATGTCGCTCGGGTCTTGTAATGAGTATCCGTACTCATATACCAGTTGGTCCTACCGACAAAAGAAAGGGGAGAGAACGTGAACAACTTGCTACGTTTGATTGGAAGGCGTCTTGTGGCGCTGCCGATCATGGCATTGGGCGTCACCGTCCTGGTGTTCTTCCTTATGTCGTTCTCCAAGACCGACCCCGCCTACACGGCGTTGGGTGACGGTGCCTCGCCCGAGGCGGTTGCCGAGTACCATGAGAAGTATGGTCTGGACGACCCCTGGCCTGTGCGCTACGTGCGCTATATGGGCGATTTGATCCATGGCGACATGGGCACCTATGGTGCTGCTCGCAACTCCGTTGCCAAGCGCATCTCCACGGCCCTGCCCGTCACGATGCAGCTGACCTTCATCGGCCTTGCCATCGGTGCGGTCGTTTCGTTTTTACTCGGCGTCATCGCGGCACTGTATCGCGACAAATGGCCGGACCAAGTGATCCGCGTCTTTTCCATCGCCGGCTTGGCAACCCCGTCGTTCTGGCTTGCCGTTCTGTTGATCCTGCTGTTCTCTTCCTACCTTAAGGTGCTTCCGGCATCGGGTGCTCTGCCTCACTTCACCACGAATCCGGCTGGCTATCTGGGACGTATGATCATGCCCGCTATCGCCTTGGCATTTCCGCTGACGGGCCAGATGACTCGTATCGTGCGTACCGCCATGGTCGAGGAGCTCGATAAGGATTATGTCCGTATGGCTCGCGGCGCCGGCGTTCCCGAGAAGGTCGTCGTCGGCATCAACGTTCTTCGCAATGCGCTGATCACCCCGGTCACCACCCTCGGTCTTAAGATCGGTTACCTCATGGGCGGCGCCGTCGTCATCGAGGTTATCTTCAACCTCCCCGGCATGGGCACCGCGATTCTGCAGGGCGTTCAGGGCAACGAGGCGAACCTGGTTCAGGGCGTCGTTATCGTCGTTGCTCTTGCCTTCATCATCATCAACATCGTGGTTGACATGCTCTACCTGCTCATCAACCCGCGCATCAGGACGGTGTAGATTATGGTAAAGATTCGAGAGAAGCAAACCGAGCAGCTCGAGAAGGCTGCCTCCAAGGGGCTCAAGCTCGGTGGCTGGAAGAAGATGACGCTGTCTTCTAAGATTGCCGCCGTCGTGTTGGTGCTGGTCGCCCTGACTGCGATTCTGGCGCCCCTTCTTGCCCCCTATAGCCCGGTCGAGATTTTTACGGCTCGCCAGGCTCCCGGCAACGGATTTATCTTCGGTACCGACGATAAGGGTCGCGACATTCTGTCGCGCATGCTCTACGGTGGTCGTTACTCGCTGATTATCGGCTTTGGCGCCACTGCCATGGCTCTGGTCTGCGGCTCGGTCGTGGGCGCCCTTGCGGCGGTTTCGCGCAAGGCCGTTTCCGAGACGATCATGCGTATCCTGGACATCATCATGTCCATCCCGGGCATCGCCCTCGCGGCCGTCTTCGTCTCCATCCTGGGCAACTCCGTGCCGTCGATCATCTTCGCCATCGGCTTTATGTACACTCCGCAGATTGCCCGTATCGTGCGCGCCAACATCGTGTCCGAGTACGGCGAGGACTATGTCCGCGCGGTCATCGTTTCCGGCGCCAAGGCTCCGTGGATTTTGATCAAGCATGTTCTGCGTAACTGCATCGCCCCGATCATGGTCTTCACCGTTACCCTGGTCGCCGACGCCATCATCTTCGAGGCCTCGCTGACCTTCATCGGCGCTGGTATCCAGGAGCCCACCGCTACCTGGGGCAACATCCTCGCCGACGCCCGCGGCGGCGTGCTCGCCGGCCGTTGGTGGCAGGCGCTGTTCCCGGGCCTGGCCATCATGATCACCTGCCTGGCGCTCAACATCCTCTCCGAGGGCATTACCGACGCCATGGCCGCTGCTCCCTCCGCCGCCCTGGATCCGACCGATTCCTCCAAGCGTCGCGAGGCCGACCTGCTGGTCTCCGACCCCGTTCGCGCCTACAAGGAGCAGGCCCAGTCCCTCTCCGCTCGCCTTGGCGCCCTGCGCGATGTCGAGCTCAAGCGTGACGATCGCCATGTGCCCGACGAGTCTGTCGAACCGATTCTCTCGGTCCGTGACTTCTGCATTCAGTTTGAGCATCACGGCGATATCAACGTCGTCGACCATGTCAACTTTGACGTCCGTCCTGGTCAGACCATGGGCCTGGTGGGCGAGTCCGGTTGCGGTAAGTCCATCACCACGCTGGCCATCATGGGCCTGACCGACGATGACGAGCACCTTTTCGGCGAGGTCCTCTGGGAGGGCCGCGACCTGCTCAAGATGAGCAAGAAGGAGTGGTTCGGCCTGCGCGGTACCGATATCGCTATGGTCTATCAGGACGCCCTGTCCTCGCTCAACCCCTCCATGCTCATCTCTGCCCAGATGAAGCAGCTCACCAAGCGCGGCGGCACCCGCAGCGCCGAGGAACTCCTGGAGCTCGTGGGCCTCGACCCCAAGCGTACGCTCGAGAGCTACCCGCATGAGCTTTCCGGTGGCCAGCGTCAGCGTGTCCTGATCGCTATGGCCCTTACCCGCGACCCCAAGCTGGTCATCTGCGACGAGCCCACGACCGCTCTGGACGTTACCGTCCAGAAGCAGGTCATCAAGCTGCTCAACGACCTTCAGGCCAAGCTCGGCTTTGCCATGATCTTCGTCTCGCATGACTTGGCGCTGGTCGCCGAGGTCGCCCATAACATCACGGTTATGTACGCCGGTCAGGTTATCGAGCAGGCGCCCACCAAGGAGCTGCTCACTAACCCGATCCACGAGTACACCCGCGGTCTTCTGGGCTCCGTTCTGTCCATCGAGAGCGGTTCGGGCCGTCTGCACCAGGTGCCCGGCGCCGTTCCGAGCCCGCGCGATTTCCCCAAGGGCGATCGCTTCGCGCCCCGCTCGAGCCATCCGCGCATTGGCCTGGACACCCGTCCGGTCTTCAAGCGCGTGCCCGGCACCGAGCACTTCTATTCCGAGCTCCCCGACGAGGTGCTCAAGGCAAATGGTTTGACCCCTCACGCGGAGGTGATGTAGATGAGCGAGACCGCAGTCAACGGCGTCGAGCCGATCATCTTCCTTGATGACGTCCACGTCACCTTTAGGACCCGTACCGGCTCGATTCTGCACCCCAACCTGGTTCACGCCGTCCAGGGTGTAACGATTAGGCTCATGCCCGGTCAGACGATCGGCATCGTCGGCGAGTCCGGTTGCGGTAAGTCCACCACCGCCAACGTCATGTGCGGCCTGCAGGCCCCCACGAGCGGCAAGGTCTACTTTAAGGGCAAGGACGTAACCAAGCGTACCGCCGAGGACCGTCGCCACATGGGCCGTGTCATCTCGGTCGTGTTCCAGAATCCGGCTACGGCGCTCAATCCCCGCATGGTCGTTCGCGAGCAGCTGCTCGACCCCATGCGCGTCCACAACCTGGGTACCGAGGCCGAGCAGGAGAAGCGCGTCAAGGAGCTCCTGGAGCTCACCGGTCTGCCCAGCTCCGCCGCCGAGGTTCTTCCCGGCCAGCTTTCGGGCGGCCAGCGCCAGCGCGTCGCAATTGCCCGTGCCCTGTCGTTGAACCCCGATGCCATCATCGCCGACGAGCCCACCTCGGCTCTGGACGTTTCGGTCCGCGCGCAGATTCTGAACCTGCTGACCGACCTTAAGAAGGAGCTCGGCCTGGCCATGGTGTTCATCAGCCATGACATCCAGACGGTCCGCTATATCTCTGACGACATCATCGTTATGAATGGCGGCAAGATCGTCGAGCAGGGCGAGGCCAAGCAGGTCTTCCAGCACCCTCAGGACCCCTACACCAAGATGCTGCTCGGTGCTGCGCCGTCGCTGCTGCATCCCAAGCTCGGCGAGTAGCCTCGCTTTCCCTCCCGTGCGCCCGGTTCCCTTGCCGGGCGCACCTCCGTTGCGATTTCGAAAGGTTGGGTTCACGAGCCATGCCAAGTGCTCAGGAGCTACAACAGCAATTTGGTGGGTATCGGGGCGCCATGCCCCGTCCATCAGATTTCGATCTCTTTTGGAAGGACCGCATGGCCGAGGCCGACGCCGTCGGGCTTGACTATGCGATCGAGACGGCATCGGTCACCGATGCCGTGACCTGCCAGCTTTTCGACCTCTGGTATACCGGCATGTGTGGCGCTCGCCTGCATGCCAAGTACCTTAAACCCGTCTCGGACGAGCCCGTGCCATTGGTACTTCAGTTCCATGGGTATCCGGGTGCAAGCCGCAGCTGGTTTGAGCAGGCGTCGTTTGCGGGCATGGGCATGGCACTCATCGCCCTCGACTGCCCCGGCCAAGGAGGTCCCTCCGAGGACATTGGTGGATTTGAGGGCACAACGGTCGCGGGCCATATCGTCGCCGGTATCGACGGCGATCCGGCCAACCTCTACTATGTCCGCTTGCACCAAGATATTCGCATCCTGTGCCGCATCGTTCGCGAGCTCGAGGGCATCGATCTTGCCCGTGTGTTTGTGAACGGCGCGTCGCAGGGAGGCGGTTTGGGCATTGCGACCTGTGCACTTAACAGCGAGCTTATCAATCGCGCCGCCATCCTCTATCCCTTCCTGTCGGATTTCCGCCTGGTCTGGGATTTGGATGCCGACGACATTGCCTACGAGGGCCTGCGCTATTGGTCTCGCTGGTTTGACGAGGACTCGACTCGTATCGAGGAAGCCTATGCCAAGCTGGCGTACTTTGATTCCAAGAATTTTGCCCCCATGGTCAAGTGCCCCGTGCTGTTTGGCACGGGCACGGCCGATATCGTCTGTCCGCCGGCAACGCAGTTTGCGGTGTACAACAACCTGTCCTGCGATAAGCGTCATGAGTTCTTTGAGGGCTTTGGCCACGAGGAGATTCAGGATTTTGACGATCTGATCATTTCGTTTTTCTGTGAGGGAGGGGAGGCTCATGTCTAAGTGCGAGAGCAATGTTGACGAGCTGATAGTCCCCGGGCTCGTGGGAATTCCTGGAACGGTTTCATCAAGGCTCGCTGATTTCCGGGATTGGCGCGGTGATGCTTCTGCGGATGTTTCCGAATTAGAGATAGCCGCTTCGGACCTTGAGGTTTGCGGGCCGAGTATTACGGCGATCGATTTCGCCAATCCGTATGCCCGCTACTCCGAGGTTTCCTTTGAGCTTAGTGGCGATGTGGTCCACGCGCGTTTGATCGAGCCTGCCGGTCGCGCCCGAGCATCCGAGCTTGTGCCGCTATGTCTGATGTTTCACGACATCGACCGACCCGTGCGGGGATGGCATCACATGACGAGGTTTGCGGCCATGGGATATGCCGTGCTTGCGCTGGACGATGAGGCGATTGGATCCAGCGAGCTGCAGCAGGGGATTGCCTCTCCTGCTTTTGTCAAGCGCGTCCGTTGGGGTTGCGCGATGGCGAAGGTGGCGCGCAATCTTGATGGCGTGGACCCCGACCGCATCTTTGCATGGGGCGAGGGCCTTGGCGGCGGAGTCGCGCTGGCGGTTTCTGCTCTGGACGAGCGGGGCCTCGCCTGCACGGCGGTTGCCAATCCAATTCCCGGTGGCCTCGAGGCGTTGTCGTCTCGGGTGCGTGGATCGGTGCTCATGGGCACATCGCTCATGGATGTCGTGAGCGATCCCAAGGGCCAGTTTGCCGTATTCAACGGTCTTGAGTGTGACCGGAGGCATGTCATCTATGCCAAATACGCTCATGAGCGCATCAATGCGTTCGAAAACGAAGTCGTAGACTTTTTTAACCAAACGTTCTACTCGTGTTCTTTGGCCTAGACGGCCTGGACACTGCCAACAAGAGTGGGTGGCATAGGGCCGCCCGCCAGACAACTAAGGAGATTCTTGTGGCAACTCAGAAATTCACCGGCGTTATCCCTCCCGTCGTTGTTCCCGATACCGAAGATCATCAGCTCGATGTTGCCTCCTTTGAGCGCAGCATCAACCGCATGATCGATGCCGGCGTCGATGGCCTGTTCTTCTTGGGCTCTTCGGGTGAGGTCGTTTTCTCCACCGACGAGCGTCGTCGCCAGATCATCGCCGAGGCCGTCCGCATCGTCGACCACCGCGTGCCTGTTCTGGTCGGCATCATCGATACCGAGACCGAGCGCATGATTGAGCACGGCAAGGTCGCTCAGGAGCTGGGCGCCGATGCCCTCGTCGCCACCTGCCCGTTCTATGCCCTGCAGGGCATGACCGAGGTCGAGGAGCACTTCCGCATCCTGCACGAGGAGCTTGACCTGCCCATCTTTGCCTATGACATTCCCGTCTGCGTTCACACCAAGCTCCCCTGGAAGCTCCTTGCCAAGCTCGGCGCCGAGGGCGTCCTTGCTGGCGTCAAGGATTCCTCGGGTGATGACATCTCGTTCCGCTACCTCGTTCAGGAGAACGAGAAGAACGGCCATCCGATGAGCATCCTCACCGGTCACGAGGTTGTCGTCGACGGCGCTTACCTCGGTGGCGCCGACGGTTCTGTCCCGGGCCTTGCCAACGTTGAGCCCGAGGGCTACGTGCGCCAGTGGAAGGCCGCTCAGGCCGGTGACTGGGCTACCGTCAAGGCCGAGCAGGATCGCCTCAACGAGATCTCCCACATCTGGGATGTCACCTCGGGCGTCCAGGGCTATGCCGGTGGCGTCGGCGCCTTCAAGACCGCTATGAACCTCATGGGCATCTTCGACAGCCCGACCATGCCGCGCCCGGTGAAGGCCATGACCGGCGAGAACGTCGAGGCGATTAGGAAGGTCCTTCAGGACAACGGTCTCCTGTAAAGCTTCCCAGGCACCCGACCTCGCCGTTCAACCGTGTGGCCATGACCCATTAGGTCAATGGCCACACGGTTTCTCGGCGATCTCGGACACCTGGAAAACCTTTACTGCGCTGTGACGGCTAGCCTGACGGCGCATTTCCTGTAGTTGTTTTTATCTCCGAAGGAGAGCGACATGGAGAACAAGTACGTCTGCTCTGTCGATATCGGCGGAACTAAAATTGCGACTGCCATCATGGAGTACCCGGCTGACGGTAGTGTGCCCCATCCCGTTTTTGAGGCCGAGGTTCCCACAGAGGCCCAAGAGGGCGGCGAGGCCGTCTTCCAGCGTATCGAGGCGTCTATCAAGGCCGCTCTTGAGGCGAATCCCGATGTCGAGGTTCTCGGTGTCGGTATCGGTGCCGCAGGCGTCGTCGATCCCAAGACGGGCGCCATTGCGTATGCCAATGAGATCATGCCCGGCTGGTCCGGCGTTCAGTTGGGGCCGCGTCTGCGCGAGGACCTTGGTCTTCCCGTTGCCGTTGTGGGCGACGTGCAGGCTCATGCTCTGGGCGAGGCCCACTGGGGTGTCGGCAAGGGCAAGTTCTCCGTCTTGTGTCTTGGCATCGGTACGGGTATCGGCGGCGCATATGTCGAGAACGGCCGCGTGATGCAGGGCTTCCATGGTGCTGCTGGCCATATGGGCCACATCGAGTGCTCGGCTGCCGTCGGCATTCCCTGCGCCTGCGGGCGTTCCGGCCATCTGGAGTCGGTTGCTTCGGGCACTTCCATTGGTCGTATGTACGATGAGCGCTTTGGCCGCGTCGACCCCAGCCGTCCTTCGGTCGGTCGCGATGTGAACGACCTGTGCCGTGCAGGCGACGCAAAGGCGACCGAGGTCATCCATGATGCCGGCTTTGCGCTGGGTGCCAGCTTGGGCTCGCTCGCTAACATCCTGGACCCTGAGGTCATCGTGCTTTCGGGCGGCGTGATTCACCAAGGTCCCGATTGGCGTTCGCAGACGTGGAAGGATTCGGTGCACGAGGGCTATGCCAGCCAGGCGCTCGATCCGCTTCAGGACACGCCGATCCTCATCGGTTCTCTGGAGGGCGATGCTCCGCTCATCGGTGCCGCTGAGCATCTTCTTGCCTCGTTGAAGTAAACGTATCTGCTGTAGGAGCCTCCCGAGACAACACGCCTCGGGAGGCTGTTCTGAGAAAGGTTGCAGCCTTATGACCGTCGATCCTTTGATTCAATCCCTGAAGGGCAAGCTCGTCGTGAGCGTTCAGGCGTATATGGGCGAGCCGCTTCGTACGCCCGAGACCATGGCTCAAATGTCTCGCGCTTGCGAGCTTGGCGGCGCCGCCGCCATTCGCTGTCAGGGCCTTGCCGACATTGCCGCCATTAAGGGTCGCTGTGAGGTTCCCGTCATCGGCCTGTGGAAGGATGGACACGAGGGCGTTTACATCACGCCGACGCTGCGTCACGCTCGCGCCTGCGTTGCTGCCGGTGCCGATATCGTGGCGATCGACGCCACCGATCGTCCGCGTCCCGATGGCAAGACCGTCGAGGATACCTTCCGCCCGCTGCACGAGGAGGGCGTGCTCCTGATGGCGGATTGTGCCACCATCGAGGACATTCGCCGTGCGGTTGATATGGGCTTTGACCTGGTATCCACCACGCTTTCTCACGGCGTCGCCGCCATCGACTGCACCATGGCCGATGGCCCCGACCTGCCACTCCTGCGTCAGGCGACCGAGGAATTCCCCGGTCTTCCCATCATCTGCGAGGGCCGCGTGCACACGCCCGAGGAGGCTCGCGCTGCGATCGATGCTGGCGCCTGGGCCGTTGTCGTCGGCACCGCCATCACGCACCCCACGAGTATTACGAGTTGGTTCAAGGCTGCGCTTGAGGCGTAAGACAGGCCTCGTATCCGCTCGGGGCGGTATACTCAATATAGGCAATTGACCGCGCGGGATCCGGGTTGCTGGGTCCCGCGCTTGTTTTTGGGAGGCAGCACATGCAAAAGGGAGATGCCATGGATGCGGCGGAGCGCTCGGAGCGCATCCCCGATATCGTCATCATCACCGGAATGTCCGGATCGGGCCGCACACAGGCCATGCACGTGTTCGAGGACATGGGCTATTTTTGCATTGATAACCTACCTCCGCGTCTCATCGCCCAGCTTGCCGAGCTCGTCGGCATCAATACGGGCGTGGGCAGGCATCTCGCCGTCACCTGCGATTTGCGTAGCCAGGGACTGTTTGACGAGTTGCTCGATGCGGTCGCCGCGCTCGAAGAGCGCGAGATGAGCTGCGACATCGTGTTCCTGGAGGCTTCTGACGAGGTGCTGATTCGTCGCTACAGCGAAAATCGCCGCCGTCATCCCATTGCCAAGCCGGGGGAGACTACGGCCGATGCCATTCAGCGCGAGCGCCTTCAGCTGCAGGGCGTGCGCGATCGAGCCGATATGATTATCGACACGAGCCGCCTGCGCACCTCTGCCCTGCGCAACAAATTGCGCATGGCGTTCTCCGAGTTGTCCGACCAGCAGCTCATGGACGTTCACGTGTTCTCGTTTGGCTTTAAGCACGGTATGCCCGTCGAGGCGGACATTATGATCGACGTTCGCTTCCTGCCCAATCCGTTTTACGATCCCGAGATGCGTACCATGACCGGTCTCGATAAGAAAGTCTCCGACTTTGTTCTGGACCATCCCAAGACCCAGGAGTTCTGGAAGGCCTGGACGCAGCTGCTCGATACGGTGATGCCGGGCTATATCGCGGAGGGTAAGCCGCAGCTTTCTATCGCCATCGGCTGCACGGGCGGACAGCACCGTAGCGTCGCCATTGCCGAGGCCACGGCCCGTTACCTGGAAGGCGCCCAGTATCACGTGAGCATCTCCCACCGCGACCTGTCGCGCGCCAACACGAAGGCATAGGCCTGCATGTCGTTTACCGCTGAGGTGCGCGACGAGCTTGCGCGCTGCGAACCCGAATGTGAATACTGCGATTTATCGACGCTTGCCGCCCTGACGCGTGTGAGCGGTACGCTTTCGTTGGCCGGCTCCGGGCGGTATCGTTTGACGGTCGCGACCGAGACGGGAGCCGTCGCGCGCACGATGATCACGCTGACGCATCGCATCCTTAAGCTCAAAACGGAATTCACCGTTCGTAAATCGGTCTTGCATAAGGTCCGTAACTATCTCATTACCCTGCCCGATCAACCCGACCTGGACAAGGCTCTGGTGCTGCTGGGCATTCTAGACCGCAGGGGAGGGCTCGTTGCTGGTGTTCCCCGACACATCGTTGCCCGTCCCTGCTGCAGGCTTGCCTACATCCGCGGCGCGCTCATCGCGGGCGGCTTCGTGGCCGATCCACGCGGCGATTTTCATTTGGAGATCGCGGTGCAGGGCGAGCAATATGCCAAGGGGCTTTGCGACCTGTTGGGGCAGATTGGGGTCCATGCTCGTGTTAATGCGCGGCGGGGGTCATATGCCGTGTACATTAAGAGCGCCGAGGAAATCGAGCATTTATTAAAGCTGATTGGTGCCAAGCGCAGCGTTGCCGAGATTGAGGAGGCGCGCGCGGTCAAGTTGGTTAAGAACGATGTGAACCGTCGCGTGAACGCCGAGCTCGCCAACCAGACCAGAAGCGCCGGTGCTGCCCAACATCAGCTTGCGCTTATCGATGAGCTCGAGCAGCGCGGCCTTCGCGATGCGCTTCCGGATGCCTTGGCGGTCTTTTGCGACCTGCGCGAGCGCTATCCCGATCTGTCGCTGCGTGATTTAGGGGAGATGGCTGACCCTCCCTTGTCGAAGTCGGCCCTCTACCATCGAGTTTTGAGGCTTGAAAAGCTCATTGAAGCAAACGGGTAGTTTAAAGTATCGACTTATATACGGATTTAGCTGCTATTTTATTCTTTAAAACGTTTTAACGTAAATTTGATTTTCAATTTCGACTATTCTCGTGAAATTCAAGTCAAAAAAAAGGTATATTAGGCGAGTGGTTAGTTTGTGGGCCTCAACGGCGGGCGCTGTAGCTTGCGGGGGCCTTACGAAAGGAGACACAATGGCAGTAAAGGTTGCTATTAACGGCTTCGGTCGCATCGGTCGTCTGGCTTTCCGTCAGATGTTCGGTCATGAGGGCTCCGAGATCGTCGCTATCAACGACCTCACCTCTCCCGACATGCTCGCTTACCTGCTGAAGTACGACTCCACGCAGGGCAACTACGCTCGCGATCACGAGGTCGTTGCTGGCGAGGATTCCATCACCGTTGACGGCAAGGAGATCAAGATCTACAAGGAGGCCGACGCCAACAACCTGCCTTGGGGCGACCTCGACGTCGACGTCGTTCTCGAGTGCACCGGCTTCTATACCAGCAAGGCTAAGGCTCAGGCCCACATCAACGCTGGCGCCAAGAAGGTCGTCATCTCCGCTCCGGCCGGCAGCGATCTGCCCACCATCGTGTACAACGTCAACCACGAGACGCTGACCGCTGAGGACAACATCATCTCCGCTGCTTCCTGCACCACCAACTGCCTCGCCCCGATGGCCAAGGGTCTGAACGACTTCGCTCCCATCGTGTCCGGCATCATGACCACCATTCACGCCTGGACCGGCGACCAGATGCCGCTCGACGGCCCGCAGCGCAAGGGCAACAAGCGTCGTAGCCGCGCCTGCGCCGTCAACATCGTCCCCAACACCACCGGTGCTGCCAAGGCTATCGGCCTGGTTCTCCCCGAGCTCAACGGTAAGCTCATCGGTGCCGCCCAGCGCGTCCCGACGCCGACCGGCTCCATCACCAACCTCTACGCTGTTGTTGACAAGAAGGTCACCGTCGACGAGGTCAACGCCGCTATGAAGGCCTACGCTTCCACCATCTCCGAGACCTTCGGTTACAACGAGGACGACATCGTCTCCACCGACATCATCGGCGAGACCCACGGCTCCATCTTCGACGCCACTCAGACCATGTGCTCTGACCTCGGCAACGGCCAGACCCTCGTTCAGGTCACCTCTTGGTACGACAACGAGAACTCCTACACCTCTCAGATGGTCCGCACCATCAAGTACTTCGAGAAGTTCGTTGCTTAATTTAGCTTTTAGCGAATAGCTCGTTGAGCGTCTAAAGAAGGGCGCGGCCTCATAGGGCTTACACCCTAGGGTCGCGCCCTTTTTATAGGAAATCGTCTGCCGTAATGGGAGGCAGACACGTACGAAAGGTAGAAGCAAACATGGCCTTTACCAAGAAGACCGTCCGCGACATCGATGTCGACGGCAAGCGCGTTCTCGTCCGCGTTGACTTCAACGTGCCTATCAAGGATGGCGTCGTTGGCGATACCACCCGCATCAAGGCTGCCCTGCCCACCATCAACTACCTCGTTGAGCACAACGCTCGCGTCATCCTCATGAGCCACCTCGGCCGTCCCGATGGCACCGGCTTCCAGCCCGAGCTCTCCCTTGAGCCTGTCGCCAAGAAGCTCGCTGAGCTCTCTGGTCTCGATGTTGCCTTTGTCGCCGACACCTACGGCGAGAAGGCTGCTGAGGCTGTTGCCGCCGTCGAGCCGGGCAAGGTCCTCGTTCTCGAGAACGTCCGTTTTGACAAGCGCGAGAAGAAGAACGATCCCGAGATCGCCAAGAAGCTCGCTTCCTATGGTGACGTCTTCGTTCTCGATGCTTTCGGTACCGCTCACCGCGCCCAGGGTTCCGTCGTGGGTCCCGCCGCTTACCTGCCTGCCGTCGCCGGCTTCCTGCTCGAGAAGGAGGTCGACACGCTGACCGGCATCTTCGCCGAGCCCGAGCGCCCCTTCGTCGCTATCGTCGGCGGTTCCAAGGTTTCCTCCAAGATCGGCGTTCTCGATCACCTCATCGACTCCGCTGATACCCTGATCATCGGTGGCGGCATGGCCTACACCTTCTTCCTGGCTCAGGGCCTGACCGTCGGTCAGTCCCTCAAGGAAGAGGACTGGGTCGAGCGCGCCGGCGAGATGCTCAAGAAGGCCGAGGAGAAAGGCGTCAAGATCCTGCTCCCCATCGACAACCGCGTTGCCGATCACTTTGGCGAGGACGCTGTCCCCGAGGTTGTCGCTTCCGACGCTATCCCCGACGATCGTGAGGGCATGGACATCGGCCCCAAGACCGAGGAGCTTTACGCCGAGGCTGTCAAGGGCGCCAAGACCGTGTTCTGGAATGGCCCCATGGGCGTCTTCGAGTTCGATAACTTCGCTCACGGCACCCAGGCTATCGCCGAGGCCGTCGCCGAGGCCGACTGCACCTCGATCATCGGCGGTGGTGACTCTGTCGCGGCTGTCAACAAGTTCAACCTGGCCGACAAGATGAGCTGGATCTCCACCGGTGGTGGCGCATCCATGGAGCTCGTCGAGGGTAAGGCCCTGCCCGGAGTGGAGGCGCTTCTCGATGCCTAATCGCACCCTTCTTATCGCTGGTAACTGGAAGATGAACAACGACGTCGCCGAGGCTGCCAAGCTCGCCGACGAGCTGGCTCAGGCTCTACCCGAGGTTCCGGCTGGCGTCGAGGTGCTCGTCTGCCCTCCGACCATCGACATCACCACGGTTCATGACCGTATTCAGGCTGCCCCCATCGCCCTCGGTGCACAGAACGTGTACTGGGAGGCCAAGGGTGCCTTCACCGGTGAGTCCTCTTGCGACATGCTCAAGTCCGCTGGCTGCACCTACTGCATCATCGGTCACTCCGAGCGTCGCGATTACTTCCACGAGACCGACGAGGACCAGAACAAGAAGGCCAAGGCTCTCGTTGCCGCCGGTCTTGTTCCCGTCTTCTGCTGCGGCGAGTCCCTCGAGGTCCGCGAGGCTGGCACCTATGTCGAGCATGTCGTGAACCAGGTCAAGGCTGGCCTTGCCGGTCTTGAGATCACCTGCCCCAAGCAGGTCGTCGTCGCCTACGAGCCCATCTGGGCCATCGGCACCGGTAAGACCGCTACCGCTGAGGACGCCCAGGAGGTCTGCGGCGCTATCCGTGAGACCCTCAAGGAGATGTTCGGCGAGGAGCTCGCTAACGGCATCCGCGTTCTCTATGGTGGCTCTGCCAAGCCTGGCAACATCGCCGAGCTCGTCGCCAAGCCCGACGTTGACGGCGCCCTCGTGGGCGGCGCTTCGCTCAAGGCTGCCGACTTCGCCTCTATGGTCGTCAAGGCAGGCGAGTAGGACATATGGCACAGCGTCATCTTCCTGCACTCCTGATCATCATGGACGGCTGCGGCCTGGCTCCGGCCGATGGCGAGAACGCCGTCGCCGCTGCCAAGACGCCCTTCCTTGATAGCCTGTACGAGAAGTATCCCCACACCACGCTCGGCGCTTCGGGCGAGGACGTTGGTCTTCCCGACGGTCAGATGGGTAACTCCGAGGTGGGTCACCTCAACATCGGTGCCGGCCGCATCGTGTTCCAGGAGCTTTCGCGCATCAACAACGCCATCAAGGATGGCTCCATCGCCAAGAACGAGGTCTTCGTCAAGGCTATGGACGACGTCAAGGCTGACGGCAAGACTCTCCACCTCATGGGCCTTATGAGCCCTGGCGGTGTTCATTCTCACATGAACCACGTCGAGGCTCTGGTCAAGATGGCTGCCGAGCATGGTGTCAAGACCGTTCGCGTCCACGCCTTCATGGATGGCCGCGACGTCGACCCGCAGTCCGGTGCCGGCTACATGAGCGAGTTCTGCGCCTTCCTGGCTAAGATCTCCGAGGAGACCGGTTGCGACGCTCGCGTCGCCACCGTCTCGGGCCGTTATTGGGCCATGGACCGCGATAATCGTTGGGAGCGCATCCAGCGCGCCTACGACGTCATGGTCAATGCATCCGATGCCGATACCGACCCCGTTGCCGGTATAAAGGCCTACTACGAGAAGGATCCGCGCGGCGACGAGTTCGTCGAGCCCTTCGCTGCCCACAACGAGGGTATCCACGAGGGCGACGCGGCCATCTTCTTCAACTTCCGTCCCGACCGCGCCCGTCAGATGACTCGTGTGTTCACGGACAAGGAGTTCGACGGCTTTGAGCGCGAGCAGATTAAGCTCTCGCACTTTGTGACGATGACCGAGTACGATCCGACGTTTGACGTCGAGGTCGCCTTCCCCAAGACGTTCCCCGAGAACGTCCTGGCCGACGTTATCGCCGCCAATGGCCTGAAGCAGCTGCATACCGCCGAGACCGAGAAGTACGCCCACGTGACGTTCTTCCTCAACGGCGGCATCGAGGAGCCCAAGGAGGGCGAGGAGCGCGTGCTCGTCGCTTCCCCCAAGGTTGCTACCTACGATCTGCAGCCTGAGATGAGCGCTCCCGAGGTTACCGAGAAGCTCGTCGCCGCCATCAATGAGGATCGCGCTGATTTCTACATCGTGAACTTCGCGAACTGCGACATGGTTGGTCACACCGGTGTCTTCGACGCCGCCGTTAAGGCCGTCGAGGCTGTTGACGATGCCCTGTCCAAGGTTGTCCCGGCGATTCTCGCTAAGGGCGGCTTTGCGCTGATCACCGCCGACCACGGCAACGCCGACCACATGTTTGACGTTGCTTCCGACGGTTCCAAGCATCCGTTCACGGCTCACACCACCAACCGCGTGCCGTTCATCATCGTTGATGAGAAGGCGCAGCTCACCGGTATCGAGGACGGCCGTCTTTCCGATATCGCTCCGACCATGCTCACCATGGCTGGTATTGAGCCTTCCGCCGAGATGACGGGCCGCGTGCTCGCAACCGAGGCCTAAGAGAAAACTCCAAGCGTTTTCATGCGAGGGGGGTTGCCCATATTCGGGCAACCCCCTTTTGGTATTTCTGCCATTTCTACCCCGTCCCTAAATGGCAGGTGGGGGAGTGTTGGAGGTTGTGGTACAGTACTGGAGTTTAAATTGTTCTATTAAGGAGCTTATCTATGGGTCCGTTCCAGATTCTTCTGTTTGTCGTTTGGGCTGTTTCTGCCGTGGCGCTGACGATTCTCGTCCTGATGCACTCCGGTAAGGGTACCGGCGTTTCGGATATGATCGCTAGCTCGCTGTATAACTCCAGCTCTGCCACGGGCGTCATGGAGCAGAACCTCGATCGCCTGACGGTAATTATGGCCGTCGTTTTTGCTGTGTGTGTCGTTCTGTGCATGTTCTTCTTCCCGCAGGGCATCGTCGGCTACTAAGCATCGGCGTACATACGTTTGTAAAGGGTCCCGCATGTGCGGGGCCCTTTTTGTTTACAGACTTGTAATAGAGTCAAAATATCCCCACATACTTCGCCTAACTAAAGAAATTCTCGACCGTTAACCGGAATTAGCGCCATATTGTGCATAAAATGCGCTACTGTATTGCGAAACGTTGGTCCGCACTGCATAACCAGCCATAACGGCGGACCGCGTTTGAATGGTTCGATCGGGCTGTCTCGACGTTGCCCGGCCGAATTCACTTTGTCCTATCTCATAAGGAGGATGGCATGGCTGATTCTATGTTCCACCAGCCCGTTATGGGTCGTCGCGCCTTTGTTGGCGGCACCCTCGCTGCGAGCTCCATGGCTTTTCTTGCCGCATGCGGCAAGAAGGGCGGCGACGCTTCCGGATCTGACTCCGGTTCGACGCTGAACTTCTACATCAACAACCCGGTCTGCATCGACCCCTACAACGTCCAGGAGGATCAGGGCACTCAGGTCGAGTACCAGCTCTTCGACGCTCTGACGGAGTACGACCCCGAGAAGGGCGAGATCGTTCCGCTGGCTTGCGAGTCCTTTGAGGCTAACGACGACGCCACCGAGTTCACCTTCAAGATCAAGAAGGCTAAGTTCCACAACGGTGACGACGTTACCTCCAAGTCCTTCAAGCTCGGTTGGGAGCGTCTAGTCAACACCAAGTCGGCCATCGCCACCGAGTATGGTCCTTCCGAGGTCTCCTATCACCTTTCCATGGTTGAGGGCTATGACGATCTGCTTGCCGGCAACGCTACCGAGCTCAGCGGTGTTACCTGCCCCGACGATGAGACCCTCGTCGTCAAGCTGTCTTCCGCTTACGCCGACTTCCCCTTCGTCGCCTCTCACCCGGCTCTGTCCCCGGTTCCCGAGTGCGCCGAGTCCGATGTCAAGAGCTTCTACCTTGCCCCGGTCGGTAACGGCCCGTTCATGATGGACGGTAAGTGGGAGGATGGCCAGGAGATCAACCTCAAGAAGTTTGACGATTACTATGGCGACAAGGCCAAGATCGATGGCATCCACTTCCAGGTCATCAAGGACATGGAGACCGCTTACAAGGAGTTCCAGGCCGGTAACCTCGATGTCTGCGACGTTCCCGTTGCTCAGATCGACGCCGCCAAGAAGGACCGTGGCGAGTCCAAGGACGGCTACACCATGGGTGACGGCGAGCATATGCTGCTCGGTGCCGAGCCTTCCACGTACTATCTGACCTGCAACACCACGGCCGAGCCGTTCAATAACGCCGACCTGCGCAAGGGCATCTCCCTGGCCATCAACCGTGAGGCCATCTGCAAGACCATCTTCAAGGGTACCCGTACCCCCGCCGACGGTATTGTTCCTCCGGGAATCGCCGGCTACAAGGAGGGCGCATGGGAGTTCTGCGCCTATGACGTCGACAAGGCTAACGAGTACCTCGACAAAGTCGCTCCCGCTGGCGCTAACGGCGATCGTGGCATTAGCGTGACCCTTTCCTACAACCAGGACGGTGGTCACAAGGAGATCATGGAGTCCATCATCGGCGACCTCGCCAAGGTTGGCGTTACCGCTGTCTCCGATACCCCTGAGTGGTCTGCCCTGCTCGAGCAGTATCAGAACTTCAACTATCAGTTCGGCCGTCTGGGCTGGATCGCCGATTACCCGATCATGGACAACTTCCTGTACCCGCTGTTCCACTCCGACTCCCTCGGTGGCGACAACCGCTCCGGTTACAGCAACCCCGAGTTCGATGCCAAGGTCGACGAGGCCCGCACCACGGTTGATGACGAGGAGCGCATCGCCAAGATGCGGGAGGCCGACGCCATGGTCGCTGCTGACTGCCCGGTTATCCCGGTGATGTTCTACACGCACACCATCGCTGGCTCTGACCGCGTCAAGCATCTCTATGTTGATCCGCAGAAGCACGCCGATCTGGGTACCGCCGAGCTCGCCTAAGGGTTTTGCAGCTTCCGTGAGGGTCAAGTATTTACGTAGACCTCATGGGAAACATACAGTTCTCCCTAACCTGGGGTAAACTGGCTGATGGTAATTTTGGGATGCCGGTCTGGCGATCGGCATCCCATTTAGGTTAATCCCTAGATAGGGGAGTGGTATGGGTAAGTACATCGTTAAACGTGTGCTTCAGTTCATCCCGGTGTTTTTGGGCGTTACGCTGATTCTGTTCGCCCTCCAGAATATCGTGCCGGGAGATCCGATCAAGCTGATCGGTGGAGACAAGGCTCTGTCCCCCGAGGTGGAGCTTCAGCTTCGCGTTCGCTATCACCTGGTCCAGACGGACGAGGACGGCAACGCGATCCTTGACGAGAACGGCGACCCCGTTCAAACGTCGCTCGTGGACCGTTACTTGTATTACATGAACGGCCTGCTTCATGGCGATCTGGGCAATTCGTACCAGCGCAAGCTGCCGGTTACGGAAATCTTTGCCCAGAAGTATCCGTATACGGTCAAACTTGCCGCGTGCGCCATCGTGCTCGAGGCAATCATGGGTATCGGTGCGGGTATCATTTCGGCGGTTAAGCGTTATTCCTTCTGGGATATTTTGGTAACGCTCACCACGTCGATTCTCGTTGCCGTCCCAGCCTTCTGGCTCGGTATGTTGCTGCAGCTGTTCTTTGGCGTCATTCTCAAGGACGCCACGGGCGGTGCATTCTCCATGCCGATCTCGGGTGCCGGCGGTTCCAGCTCTCAGTATCAGGATTGGATGCACTATGTGCTTCCGACCATTACGCTGGCTTCGGTTTCGACCGCTTATGCCGCCCGCATTATGCGCTCGCAGCTGCTTGACGTCATGAACCAGGATTACATCCGTACGGCAAAGGCCAAGGGTCTCTCCAATCGCGCGATCATTATCAAGCATGCGCTTAAGAATGCACTCATCCCCGTCGTTACCTATATTGGTGTCGACTTCGGCGGCATGCTTTCGGGCGCCATCCTGACCGAGACGGTCTTTAACTGGCCCGGCATCGGCTTCGAGGTCTACCGCGCCATTAGCATGCGCGACTGGCCCATCGTTATGGGCGGCGTTACGCTCATTGTTGTCGTCGTTATGGTGATCAACCTGCTCGTCGACATTAGCTATGCATTCCTCGACCCGCGCATCCGCCTTGGCGGTCCGTCGGATAAGGCCTAAGGGAGGTACGTCTCATGCAGGAAACTGATTCTCAGTCTCAGGAGCAGGCTACCGCCACCAAGGCCGCATCTGCTCCCGCCAAGTCCCGCACGCTGTGGGGCGACGCTTTTAAGCGTCTTCGTAAGAACAAGCTCGCCGTTATCGGTGTCTGCTGGATCATCATCGTTGTTGTGGTCGCCCTGACCGCCGATCTGTGGGCTAAGCCCTGGCTCGGCTCTCCTACGGCTTCTGACTCGACGACCATGGCCGAGACTTCGCTGCTGGCTCCGTGTGCTGAGCACCCGTTTGGCACCGACTCTCTTGGTCGTGACATTCTCGTCCGTGTTATCTACGGTGCACGCGTTTCGCTTTCCGTCGGTATTATGGCCACCGCCATCTCCACGGTGATCGGTCTGGTCATGGGCGCCCTGGCCGGTTTCTATGGCGGCATCTGGGATACGATCATCATGCGCTGTGCGGACATCTTCCTGGCGTTCCCGTACGTGCTGTTCGTTGTTGCCATGATTGCCGTTATCGGTCGTGGTCTTCAGAATGTCTTTATCGCCATCGGCATTCTCGGCTGGCCTTCGATTGCGCGCGTCTTCCGATCCGCGATCCTGACGGTCAAAGAGAACGACTATGTTGACGCCGCTCGCGCTATGGGTGCATCCGATGCGCGTATCGTTATGCGCCATATCTTCCCGAACTCCGTTGCTTCTATCGTGGTCTATGCGACCATGAACATTGGTGGCGCTATTCTGACCGAGTCTGCCCTGTCCTTCCTCGGTATGGGCGTTATTCCGCCTACGCCTTCGTGGGGCTCTATGATTCAGGACGGTCAGCAGTATCTTCTGACTGCTCCCTGGATGATGATCATGCCCGGTCTGGCAATTCTCTCGACGGTGCTCGCCTTCACCCTGTTGGGTGACGGTCTGCGCGACGCCCTCGACGTCAAGATGAAGGACGCATAAGGATGAAGAAGAACAAGAACTATGTGGACCTGAAGGACCAGCCTGTTCCCGAGGGCCAGCATCTGCTCGAGGTCGATGACCTTAAGATGTATTTCCATACCGAGGATGGCGTCGTTCGCGCTGTCGACGGTGTCTCCTACACGCTCGATCGCGGCGAGACCTTGGGCGTCGTCGGTGAGTCCGGCTCCGGTAAGTCCGTGACCGCCATGACCATCATGGGCCTCATTTCGATGCCTCCGGGAAAGATCGAGGGCGGCGACGTTCGCTATCGCGGTCGTTCTATCCTCGAAATGACCGAGGAAGAGATGCAGCACATTCGCGGTAACGATATCGCGATGATCTTCCAGGATCCTATGACCTCCCTTAACCCGGTCTATAAGATCGGTAAGCAGGTGGGCGAGGGTCTTCGCTTGCACCGTGGCTATTCCAAGCAGGAGGCGCTCAAGCGTGCCACCGAGCTTTTGGACCTCGTTGGCATTCCCGAGCCCGAGAAGCGTGTCAACGAATACCCGCACCAGTTCTCCGGCGGTATGCGTCAGCGCGTCATGATCGCCATGGCCCTTGCCTGTGATCCCGATATTCTGATTGCCGACGAGCCCACGACTGCCCTGGACGTTACCATTCAGGCTCAGATTATTGAGCTTATGCAGGAGATGCAGGAGAAGAACGGCAACGCCATCATCATGATTACCCATGACCTGGGTGTTGTCGCCGATATGGCCGATAAGATCATGGTTATGTACGCCGGCCGTCCCGTCGAGTTCGGTACTGCTGAGGAAATCTTCTACGAGAGCCGCCATCCCTACACCTGGGGTCTTATCCGCTCCATCCCGGAGCAGGCTATCGATGAGAAGAAGCCGCTTACGCCGATTCACGGCAACCCGCCCTCGCTCATGAACCTGCCCGAGGGCTGCGTCTTCTCTCCTCGTTGCCCCTATGCGACGGACAAGTGCCGCAAGCAGCGCCCCGAGCGCGTTGTTACCGAGTCTGGTCATTACTCTGCGTGCCACTACTCCGGTGACCCCGAGTTCCTCAAGAACGCTCCTGAGACGTCCCGTACCCGCAAGGATTCCAAGAAGGGAGGCGAGGCGTAATGGCAGATACCAACGAGCGTACTCCGCTGCTTAAGGTCGAGCACCTCTCTAAGGAGTTCCCCGCTGAGTCCGGCATGTTCGCCAAGCGCTTCTCCAAGCGTGTCGTCTCTGCTGTGAATGACATTTCGTTCGAGATTTATCCGGGCGAGACCTTTGGCCTGGTCGGCGAGTCTGGCTGCGGTAAGTCCACCACGGGCCGCACCATCATGCGCCTGACCAAGCCGACTGCTGGTAAGGTCTTCTTCCAGGGCAAAGATGTTGCCGAGATGAGCAAGCACGAGATCAAGGACATGCGTCGTGAGATGCAGTTTATCTTCCAGGATCCTTATGCTTCGCTCAATCCTCGTATGACCATCGGCGAGATCGTCTCCGAGCCCATGACCATTCACGGCGTGGGTACCAAGGAGGAGCGCATTGAGCGTGTCCGCGAGCTTCTCGACGTTGTCGGACTGAACCCCGAGCACATCAACCGTTATCCGCACGAGTTCTCTGGCGGTCAGCGTCAGCGTGTCGGCATCGCCCGCGCTTTTGCGCTCAAGCCCAAGCTGATCATCTGCGACGAGCCCGTTTCCGCTCTGGATGTTTCCATTCAGGCCCAGGTTCTGAACCTGCTCAAGGAACTTCAGGACAAGTTCGGTACGGCGTATCTGTTTATCGCCCACGACCTGTCCGTCGTGCAGCACATCTCCGATCGCGTTGCCGTTATGTATCTGGGCAAGATGGTCGAGGTTTCGGACTGGAAGACACTCTATAGCGAGCCGCACCACCCGTACACGCAGTCGCTGCTGTCTGCCGTGCCGGTGCCCGATCCGGATATCCAGAAGACCCGCAAGCGCATCATCCTCGCCGGCGATCCGCCGTCGCCGCTGGATCCGCCGACCGGCTGCCGTTTCCACACGCGCTGCCCGATCGCGCAGGGCATCTGCTCCGAGAAGCTTCCCGAGTTTAAGGAAGTCGCACCGGGTCACTGCTGCGCCTGCCACTTCGCGGAGCCGTTCCCGATCAAGGAATCGCACATCGACCTGTAGTCGGTTGTTATCGTCCGGGCCCGTGCTGGACTTAGTTTTCAGAACGTCCTCAACCATGGAACCCCACTTATCCTGCTCCTTCGGAGCTGCGGATAAGGGGGTTTCCTGGTCTGCGGAATGTTCTGAAAACTAAGTCCAGCACGGGCCCTGTGTTACCGCTGCAGGGGGGGGGCGATTCCTTGATCGCTCACTTAATCTAATGGGAAAGATAGCGAGGCCGGAGCTTTGGCTCCGGCCTCCCCATATAAGGGCTCGGCAAAGCCGAGCCACTAAATTCTTATCAGCCCCAGAACATGTTTGAGAACTGCGCCTGGAGTATGTGAATGTAGGGTCGGAATGGGGGCAGCTTCCCAGCGCATTCCGCAGGGGGCGGTACATTTTGTAGCGCGAAGCGCGGATCAAAATGTACCGTATGCCCGAGGACGCGCTGGGAAGCTGCCCCCATTCCGAACCGGATATACAGATCTACCTGCGCATTTACAAATTCGTAAACTTTTTTCAAAAAAGTGCTTGCACAGTTCTCGAATCATAGGTTATTATCTTCCTCGTTGAACGCGCGGGTCTAACAAAGCGAACCGCGGATCAACAACATAGCATGTCGGAGTGGCGGAATTGGCAGACGCGCTAGCTTGAGGTGCTAGTGACCGCTTTTTGGTCATGCGGGTTCAAGTCCCGCCTCCGACACCATCGCATTTGAGAAGCCTCTTCGGAGGCTTTTTTGTTACCGATAGACGGTGGGGTCCACGATGGAAACGCTTGAACGCAACGAGTGGGCAGACGTTGCCCAACTAGTCGAGATCACGAGCGATGCTGTCATCATCTGCGAGCTCGACGGAACCATTCTGCATGTGAATAACCGCTTACTTGGTTTGATGTGCGAGGAACGCGCCGACGTCATCGGTGGAGATGTTAAAGACGTCCTGTACTCGTCCGCTTTTGAACGTGCGACGGAACATCGTCTGCCATTTGATACTGATGGCTCCGAGAACGAACTGATGCTCAAGCTAAGTGACGGCTCTTTTATTCCCGTCTTGGTTCGTGCGGGCTCCGTAACGCCTCCACGCATCTTTGGGCGCCGCGCACCACGTGTCCTGGTGGCGCTTCACAGTATCGAGGAACAGTATTCTCACGACCGTCAGCTCAAGCGTGCGCTATCGGAGCTTAGAGTGGCGAACAAGCGTCTCTCTGGGACGCTCTCGGTCATTATGAGCACTGTGGGCTCCGATGAGTTACCCAGCCTGCTTGATACCGTTTTGAACCAGCTTGTAGGAACGCTCGATGCTTCGGGTGCCGCTATCTATTTTTCTGAGAGCGGCGGCTTTAAGCTTCGCGGTGTTTCCAAGGAGCTGTACGACAGCTACCTGCCCGAGTTTTTGCCGTATGGCGCTGGCATTCCGACGTATGTTCTTCGCGAGTCGCGCGCCTGTCGCTTGTCGATCCAACAGGACCTTGAGGGCGATAAGGCCGCCTCCGGTATGTTCATGGACCTGGATAATCGTTCAAAGCACCTGTTGCGCATGCAGGATATGCCTCCGTACCGCAGTGAAATCTGTCTTCCCGTTTTTTACGGTACGCAGATCCTCGGCGTGCTGGAAGTTGGTTGGAAACGCCCCCAGGCACCGCTCGCTTATGATGTTAATGTACTTGAGGTCATTTGCGATTACCTGTCTATCCAGCTGGTCGGCATGGCATCGAGCCTTCGCTCCCGTCGCACGGCCGAGCTTGGCCGCTCGCTCAATGTCTTGCGGGATGAGTTGTTTACCTTTCTAGACGATTCCGCCGCGGCTACCCAGGCGGTATCGTCCGAGATCTGCAATATGCTCAACTGCCATTTTTGCCCTATTGAGTATGACGCCAGTCTGGATTCCTACGTCATAGATTTTGAAGGCGGCAGTCGCGTTGCTTTGCCGGACGATCCCGAGAAGCTTTTCTTTTCCACGACGGCGCCAGCGGCACGTTTGGGGGCTGCCCCTGATGGCTTTGAGGCATCTGTTTTGGGCGGCACGAGTGCCGAGGACCTTAAACACGTCCGTATAACTCGCGTTGACGAATCGATGCCTATGGGAGGCTGGCTTAGAGCGCATGGCCTGCCTTGCCAGGGTCTCTACGTCGACGCCGGCATCGAGGCGGGGCGCCCACGCCCTGAGGGCGATGGCAAGCACAGTAACGACGCAATCGTTCCTGCTTCTGTTGCGAAGGGGCCGACGACGCGTGCGCTGCTGCTTCGTGATGGTAGCCAAGAGCCGATTGATGATCTTGAATATGACTACTTGGTGCACTTGGCGCATGACTTTGAACTGATCTACGAAGGCGAATCTCAAAAGCGCGAGGAGCGCCATATCGCTCAGACCCTCCAGATTGGCATGAGAAATTCCCTGGGGGATGTTCCGGGAATCGCCGCCGATTCGGTGTACCTGTCGGCCACGAACTCGGCGTTGGTCGGCGGCGATTTCTATACGCTCATCCGTCTTCCCGACGACTGCGCCGTCATGATTCTGGGCGATGTGTCTGGCAAAGGCATTGAGGCTGCATCGATGTCCGCGCTCGTCAAGACGGCCCTGACGGCATATGCCTGGGAGGGCGCTGGACCGGCCCGCATGGCACGCTCCCTTAACAGCATGCTCATGGGCTTCTCGAGGGTCGAGACGTTCGTGACGGCCTTTATCGCCAAGATTGACCTTAAAACCGGACGCGCAACGTATTGTTCGGCGGGCCATCCTCCGACCATGGTCATCAGGCCAGAGTCGATGCCGCTGGGTGGCGGCGAGGCCCGTGGGGGAGAGGTCGAGCTGCTTGGATGCCAATCGGGCGTAATCGGTGCATTTGAGAGCATGGTTTACGAGACGGGCGTGTTTACGTTCGCTCCTGGCGACATGCTCTTCATGTATACGGATGGAACGATTGAGGCCCGCGACCGCACCGGAGCGTTCTTTGGCGAGCAGCGCCTTCGTGATCTTCTGCTCTCTGTCTCGGGTGAGGGCGTATCGGGAATCTGCGGCAAGGTCTTGGGCGAGCTCGACCGATTTACCGAATCGGCGCTGGACGATGACATCGCATTAGTGTCCCTTGAGTTTTTGCGGGGCCGGTCCTAAACAGCGACGCTGGGCGCGCCGAATCCGCACGGTTGCGGAAAGGCATGCATCGAACAAGCTCTTTTGGGGAACCATGGTCGTATGAATGAGTGGAATGACATAGCGGTTTTGACGCCACCAGGCGATATCGACATCGCCACGGTGCCTGCGCTGCGTCGGCGGTTGGATGCTTTGATTGGCCGCGGCGTGCGTCGTGTCGTCATCAACTGTCAGGCTGTTAGCTTTATCGATTCGACGGGCTTGGCATTCCTGCTTACGCGCGCTCGTGAGCTCATGAGGCGAGAAGGCCTGCTTTCGCTCGTCAATGCATCAGGTGAAGTTGTTCGCTTTTTGGAGATTGCTCGTCTTGTCGATATCCTTCATGTCGCGGGGCCGGCACGGGAGTCTATTCCCGCCATTCCGGTGGGGGAGCTGCCTCGCTGGAGTAAGAGCGTCGAGGTCCGTCAGGGTATCGAGAATCTTCCATACTACCGACATCGCATCGCCGAACTCCTTGAATCGCTTCCGTTGCGCCGTGACGAGCGCTACGATGTCGCATTGGCGTCGGGGGAGGCACTGGGTAATGCCTATGACCATGCGGGCGGTATCGGGTGCGTCCTGACGGTTCAGGCCTATGGCGATCGCGTTGTGGTTGAGGTGCTTGATCGAGGTGCTGGCTATTCTATCGATGAAACGAGCGAGCCGGTCGCATCCGAGGAACGCGGCCGCGGTATCAAGCTTATGCGTATGCTCGTCGATAACGTGGAGGTTGCTCGTCGTACGGACGGCGCCGGCACGCGCGTGCAGATGGTGAAGCTGTTTAGCGGAGCGCTGGAATCGTGTGCCTAGCCAATCGCTTTAGCGCGTTTAGCTACTAAGAACATGCGGCAGACAAGTTTTTTGAAAAAAGTACTTGCGTCTTTTGGACAACTCGCGTAAATTAATAACCCGCAAGCGGACATGGCTCAGTTGGTAGAGCACAACCTTGCCAAGGTTGGGGTCGCGGGTTCGAGCCCCGTTGTCCGCTCCATTGCATTTCCGGACCGTTTAGGCGGTCCTTTTTCGGCGAAGTGGCCAAGTGGTAAGGCAGAGGCCTGCAAAGCCTTTACCCCCGGTTCGAATCCGGGCTTCGCCTCCAGGCAACATCCGGGCGCTCCGGCGCCCGTTTTGTTTTTACATATGCGGACATGGCTCAGTTGGTAGAGCACAACCTTGCCAAGGTTGGGGTCGCGGGTTCGAGCCCCGTTGTCCGCTCCAAACGCAACAGCCCGACTACTACGGTAGCCGGGCTTTTTCGTACCCATCGTATGGGCTCGAACCCGAGAGGGAGCGAGCGTTAAGCAAACGCGGAGCGTTTGTAGCGAGCTGGCGAGGACGCCGACAGGCGACCGAAGCCGGTGCGGATCCGCGAAGCGGATACGCAGACGCCCCGTTGTCCGCTCCAACTATCTTACGCGGTTCTAGCGAACCGCGTTTTTTGTTGACGCTGCGCGAGCCCCGGGCACCCCATCTTGCCCCTCAATCGTCGGTCGCGTACATAAAGTACGCTTCCCTCCTCTTTCGCGGCAACTTGGGGCACCCGGAGCCCGCTCGCTCATATGACCCAATCCGCTGTCAAGGGCCACAATGGCCCCGCCGACCGCTTGCAATCGGTCGGCGGGGCCTGCCGTTGAACCCGTCCCGGTCCGCCCCCGGCATGTCATCGACGCCTTCGGCTCAGTCTCATATCCGCGGATACCGCTCCGGCGGCCCGCAATCCTCTCCTTCGGCGGGGTTCCCCTAGTCTGTCTTCGCGCATGCGGCGGCCGCCGCGCGCACAGCGAGAACGGGGGTGTCCCCGAAGGCTGCCCGGCTCGCCGGGACGGGGGCTTATGTCTATTCCGCGCCCTCCCGGCACATCGTGCCGAGGGCCCACAGCCACCTCACGAGCTCGGCCGCGGTGGCCGCGTTCGCCTTCGCCTGCGGCATCCCGCGGGCGATCATCTCCTCGCGGCGGCGCAGGAGCCTCTCGGACCCCTTCCTCCCGTGCATCCTTATCTCGAGGGGCACGCCGGAGCCCTTGGGCATCAGCTTCGGCTGGTGGCCGGCCTGGGCATAGCACCAGGACCCCTCGACAGCCAGCTTCCTGACGAGCGCGTTGCCGGCCCCGCTGATTCCGCCGAGGCGCACGGAGTCCGCGCTCGACCTCTGCTTCGGGGCGAGGCCGAAGTAGGCCGTCACCTGCCTGCCGGAGCGGAACCTCGAGAAGTCGCCGACCTCGGACGCGAAGGCGGCGGCGAGCGCGAACCCGCACCCCTTGATCGACTGGAGCGCCTCGACCTCGGCCGAGAGGGGGCCCGCCGCGACGGCGGCCCTGTATTCGGCGAGGAGGGCCCCCCTCGTCTCGTCGGCCGCCTCGACCTCGTTCCTCAGCGCCGCAAGCGCCCGGATGCCTCCGTCGTCGGCGGGGTGTATGCCGTCTAGCCACCTGAGGAAGCCGTACGTCCAGTACTTCCGGGGGTTGCCGGCCGGCGTCGTGCCGCCGTAGACATAGCCGCGGCGGGCTAGGAACGCCAGGAGCCGCTGCTTCGCCGCCGCGAGCCTCGCGGTCGCGGCGTCGTGGGCGGCGGCGAGGTGTTAGCGTCAATATATTTTTCACCATTTTCACCAACGTATTTTCGCCAATCGCGCCAACGCGGATGCGCCGGATTCGCTTACGCGGATGCGCCGCTTTCGGCGTCTAGGCTCCCTCCTCCTTCCCGTCCTCACCGCCGATGGATGCGTCCTTCAGGCGGTACGACCGTCCCGTTATCTTGATCATCGCGCAATGGTGGCAAAGCCTGTCGGCCACCGCCGAGGCCGTGACGTTGCTGCCGAACACGTCGCCCCACCTACCCACCGGCACGTTGGTCGTGACGATGGTCGACCGCTTTAGCGCGTAGCGCCTGTTGACCAGCTGGAACAGCAGGTCGGCACCCTCCTTGCCGATATCGAGGTAGCCGAGCTCGTCTATTATCAGCAGGCTGCAGTGCTCGTAGAACCGCATCCTGCGCGCCAGCGCCTCCTTCGCCGAGGCGTGCTTGAGGTCCTCGACCAGCCTCGAGCAGTCGGCGAAGTACACCTGCTTGCGGGCCATCACCGCCTCGTGGCCTATGGCTATCGACAGGTGGGTCTTGCCGACGCCCGGGCTGCCGACGAGCACGACGTTGTCGCCGCGGTCGATGAACTCGAGCGTGGCCAGCTGCTCGACCAGCCCGCGCGGCACGCTCGGCTGGAAGCCCCAGTCGAAGTCGGCCAGCGTCTTTATGTAGGGGAAGTTGGCCATCCTCGTGCGGCGCTCGTCGTCGGCGCGCCGCTTGAGGGCTATCTGGGCGTCGGTGAGCTCGAGCATGGCGTCGACCAGGCCCTTCCTCCCGTCGGCGACGAGCCTGACGTACTCGGGCACCGACGACGCCATGCCCTCGAGCCCCAGCTCCTCGAGGTTGGCCGCCAGGCGGTTGAGGGGGCTGGCCTGCACGGCGGCGCTCACAGCGAGCCCCCTATCGAGTCGAGCAGGCCGAGGTTGGCCGCGGCGGCCGCCTCGATGTCGCCGGCGGCGTCGCCGAACCACCGCTTGCCGGCCATGGCCTCGGCGTAGTGCGCCGGGTCGTAGGCCGGCCCGCCCGCCACGTGCGTGGCCACCAGCTCGCCGCCGACGTAGCAGTCCATCGCGCCGCCGGGCATGCAGACGATGCGGGCGGGCCTGCCGATGCAGCGCCTGGGCACCGACATGGGCTCGCCGTGCGCGCTCACCAGCATCGTGGCCGGCACCCTGGCCACGCGCACCACGTCGCCCATCGCCTCCTCGAGGGCGCGCAGGTTGCCGACGGGCAGCAGCGCGTCCTTCTCCTCCATGAACAGCGCGGAGGGCGGCAGCCCCGTGGTCTCGTTGGGCTCGGAGTTGCTGGCGTCCTCGATCCGCGCGACGATCTCGTCGATGTCGTCCCAGCCGTCGAAGTCGCCCTGGTAGGCCATGAGCCGCGACAGGAAGCGGTTCGACGACTCGACCTTGCCCTTCGTCTGGGGGCTGCGCGGGCGGCACAGCTTCAGCTCGAAGCCGGCGGCCTTGGCGAACTCGTACGCGCGCTGGACCTTGAGGCGCCTGCCGCCCTTGATCGTCACCAGGGCGGACATGTTGTCCGTGACCCACTCGCGCGGCACGCCGCCGAGCCTCGCGATCGTGGCGTACATGCACCTGACCAGGTCGTCGGTCGTCCTGGTCCTCGACCGGATGAATATGTGCCTGCGGGAATGGCCCAGCGTCGCCGCGAACACGTTGAACTCGAACAGCTCGCCGTCGCGGTTCGCCATCTTGACGGACTCCTTCCAGTCGAACTGCAGCTGCAGTCCGGGCGGCGTCTCGAAGCGCGGGTGTGGCTCCGGGCCGCCGGAGGCCCCGACGGCGATGCCGTTCTTGCGCATGAACTGGGTGAAGGCGTTGTAGCCGGCCAGGTCCTCGCCGGGATACCTGTGCAGCAGCCACTCGTGGATGCCCTTCTTGGTGACTCCCGGCAGCTGCGCCTTGGCGGCCACCTCCTCGATGTGCGCGTCGAACGAGCCCGCCCTGTCGCCGCGCCCGTCGTGGGGTCGCCCGCCCTCGGCCCTCCAGTACGACGCCACGGTGTGCCTGTCCTTGCCGTAGCGCTTCGCTATGTCGCTGAAGTTGGGCTTTATGCCCGCTTCCCTGTACATGTCCAACTCTCCGATCAGGTTCTTCTCCGCCACGGCCCGCTCCTCCCGAAAGCATCGTTCGCTCGTCGATCGAAGCGTAAGCCCCGGCGTTGGTGGAAATGGTGAAAATGCGTTGGCGCAAATGGCGGGATTGCGTTGGCATGATTGGTTGTTGAGCGTTGGTCAAAATGGTTGTTTTTACAGTAGCGCTAACACGAGGTCCCTGAGCCCCTCGATCTCGGGGGACGGCACCCATACCGGGGTGACGTCGTGCGACAGTATCGCCTTGGCCATCCTGGCCGCGTCGTTGCGGTCGTTCTTGGACGAGAGGTCGGCAGCCGACCTCGGGACCTTGGAGACGGCCGCGACGACGCAGTCGACGCCGAGCCCGGAGAGCTCCCTTTGCGGGGCGAAGCCGAGGTAGCCGCTCTCGTAGGCGGCGAGCGACGGGCCGGGGAAGCCCGACATCCACTCCGCGACCTCGCCCCAGGGGTTGCCGCGGAACCTCCTCGTCACGGCCTCGCCCGTCTCCGCGTCGAGCGCGCAGACGGTGGTGGACCTGAGGTGTACGTCCATTCCGAAGGCGGTAGAATATCTAGGCACGGGAGCCTCCCAACCTCGTTGCGGCGCGGCTGCGCCTCTGGCACTTCAACAACATTGTCGCAGCCCCGACCCGCGGTCACGAGCGGGGGCTCCTGTCGTTTCCGTGCCCCTGGATTGGGTCATAGTGTCTGTCGTGGCCGGAGGAGTGGGCCTTCCGTTCTTTTCACTGATCGATCGATTCGTCCCAGGAGGCTCGAACCCGAGAGGGAGCGTTTTGGGGCGTGGCTGTGGCGTTGTTTGCCGCGAATGTCCGCTTTGGGCGTATCATCGTGGGCATCTCGCAAAACCTCGTTGCAAGGGAGACTCATCCCATGGCTACAGAAAAGTCCTCGTCGCGCCCATGGATGTCCGATGCCGCGATCTATCAGATCTACCCGCGCTCGTTTAAGGATTCGACTGGTTCGGGTCTGGGCGATATCGCGGGCATTACCCAGCAGATGGACTATCTTGAGCGGCTGGGTATCGAGGCCATCTGGCTGAGCCCGTTTTACCCATCGCCTCTTGTCGATGGCGGCTATGATGTGGCGGACTACTGCGATGTCGACCCACGTCTCGGCTCGCTTGATGACTTCGATGACATGATCGCTGCGGCTCATACGCACGGCATCAAGGTCATCGTCGACATCGTGCCCAACCATTCATCCAACCAGCACCCTTGGTTCAAAGCCGCTCTTGCCGCCGGCCCCGGATCGCCCGAGCGCGCCCGTTATATCTTCCGCGATGGCCGCGGCGAGCATGGCGAGCTGCCTCCCACCAATTGGAATGCCAACTTTGGCGGCCCCGCCTGGACGCGTGTTGCGGACGGTCAGTGGTATCTGCACATGTTTACGCCCGAGCAACCGGACTTTGACTGGTCATGCCCCGAGGTTCACGCGTTCTTTTGCGACGTCCTGGCGTTTTGGAGCGATCGAGGCGTCGATGGCTTTCGCATTGATGTGGCGCACGGTCTCGCCAAGGATCTCGACCGCGATGACCTCGACCGGTGGCATCTCGCCGAGGGCGATGACATGGTTGACGACGGCACCCATCCGCTGTGGGACCGCAACGAGGTCCATGAGATCTATCGCGAGTGGCGCCGCGTGTTCGACCGCTATAATCCGCCGCGCAGCGCCGTTGCCGAGGCATGGGTGCTGCCCGAGCGCCAGTATCTCTACGCGCGTCCCAGCGAGCTTGGCCAGACATTCAACTTTGAGTTTGCCAAGGCCACTTGGACCTATGATGACATGCACGCTGCAATCGAGGAGGGCTTGAAGGCGGCTATCGAATCCAATTCTGCCTCGACCTGGGTACTCTCCAACCACGACGTGCCGCGCGTGGCGACGCGCTATGCCCTGCCGCAAATCAAGGCGACGCGCTACCACCAGATTGCGCTCGACTGGCTCTTACGCGACGGGTCGTCTTATGACGAGGGCCGTGAACTCGGTGAGCGCCGCGCGCGGGCGGCCCTTTTGCTTGAGCTGGCGCTTCCGGGCTCGGCATACGTGTATCAGGGTGAGGAGCTCGGCCTTTTTGAGGTGGCCGATATCCCGTGGGCCGCACTCGAAGATCCTACTGCGACCAATACGCACGGACCGAAGCGCGAGAAGGGGCGCGACGGCTGCCGTGTGCCCCTGCCGTGGGTGGCAGCGGACGATCCCGTGCAGGGCGGATCGTTTGGGTTTTCACCGGCGGACGCCGATGCGGCGCCCCATCTGCCGCAGCCTGCATGGTTTTCCGATTACGCTGCCGATAGGGAAGAAGCGGACCCGACATCGATGCTTGCGCTCTATCGTGACGCCCTCTGGCTGCGGCGCAAGCTGCGCGGGCGCGCCAACGATCTTAAGTGGCTCGATCTTGACGGGCGCACCGGCCTTGCGGATGGTGCCGAGGGCGCTGAGGGCGGCGTCATCGCCTATCGCCGTGACAACGGCTGGGCGTGTGTGACGAACTTCGGTGCAGCACCCGTGGAGCTGCCGGCGGGCAGGGTCCTGCTCACCTCATCACCGCTTGCAGACGGCAAGCTCGCGCAGGACAGTTCTGCCTGGATCATGCTCGCTGAGTTGTAGGGGCCTCTTGCGGCGAGTTTGCGTTTGCCTGCGCTTTCCGTGGTGGCTGATGTCTTCGCGAGGTTCGCGAGGGTGTCGCAAAACTTTTCAAAAAAAGTTCTTGCATTTGGGTGGATTATCCCGTATATTAAATCCTCGCAGGCGGACATGGCTCAGTTGGTAGAGCACAACCTTGCCAAGGTTGGGGTCGCGGGTTCGAGCCCCGTTGTCCGCTCCATTTGGGCGTTTAGCTCAGTGGGAAAGCGCTTCCCTGACACGGAAGAGGTCAGAAGTTCAAATCTTCTAACGCCCACCAAATGTTCGCAGCTCAGAGGCTTAGCCTCTGAGCTGTTTTGTTTTGGTCGCCAAATAGGTCGCCAAATCGCCGGCAAAAGGTACCTCGCTTCATGAAAGAGCGGTTCTGAACGTCAGTTTAGCCTTGTCATCTCAATCGAGTGGGGGTTGACCATTTTGAACATAACCGTGCATCTCGTTGACGTTTCTGCGATCGATCCCGGCGAGACCGTTGATATGGCATCAATCGCGGGACGTTATGCCTCGCGTGCCTCCAATGGAGATCTCCCCATTGCGTCTCGGAGGGAAGCTGCGGGCGTGGGTCTGCTGCTTCGCGACGCCCTGGGTGTCTTCGACGACACCCAGCTTGCGCGTTCTGCTTTCGGCAAGATCGAGCTTGCGGATGGGGAGGCCCCCTCTATTTCCATTTCACATGGCGGAAGCGTGGCCGTCCTCGCTGTTTCCGATGTTGCTCGGTCGGTCGGAGGACCTATTGGCGTGGATATCGAGGCGGTCGATGAGATTGTACCTATTGCGGTTGAGCGTATGGCGAGCTCAAGGGAACGGGCGTGGATTGACGCTGCGGCAGATTCGCAGGAACGCGCCTTTCGGCTGTGTCGGGTTTGGACGCGTATCGAAGCCGTCCTGAAGGCGGAGGGGTCCGGCTTTTCAATCGATCCCCGCAAAGACGGGTTGCCGAGCGGATGGTTTACTTCCTCGGTGGTGTTTGGCCAGTGTGTCATCTCTTGTGCAGCGCGTTCTATGCCCCATATCGCCATTGAGGAGCATGCCTTTCGGGTAGCATAGTAGCCAATCGCCAACAGGGGAGGCCTTCTATGTCACTGAACGCTAAAAACGATATTGCTTCGCGGATCGAAGGCGCCGTCTTTGAACTTATGGCGACAACGCCTGTGCAATCGATTAAGGTCACCGACGTACTCCGTCTTGCCCATACATCAAAATCAACCTTCTATCGTTGCTACCGCTCTGTCGATGATGTGGTCAAGCGCTTTGAAGATGAGCTGCTCCAGAACATGCAAGACATTAACGACGTTGCCCTTGAGGCTCGTTTTGGTGATGCGCAGCTTGATCCCACGCCCACGATGATCAAGCGCATGGAAATCCTCAAGGCCAATCGCTCGAAAGTCCTGGCGCTTAACAGCGATAACGGTGATCCCGTGTTTGCACACAAGGCAACGATCTTCATGCATGACTATTTTCGCGATCGTTTGCGGTCGACGTTTTCAGATGAGACGGACCTCGATCTGTATCTTGCTTTTGCGCTTGCGGGCCACCATAACCTCATCCAGTATTGGCTCGAAGTCCGGCCTGACCTTGAGGCACGAACCGTTGCCGCCGCGCTCAATCGCATGTTCTACGCACCGCTCTTTGTCGACGATGCATCGCGCCATTGGCATCCGCGGATCCCTGATTTTGAAAAGCCGCTCGGGTGAGCGGCTGTTTTTTAGGGATGAACGGTTGCGCATGCAGTGAACTCAAAGCGTTCCAGCCCTATGAATCGGCTTTAAGCATAGTCATTTATCTGCTATTTGGAACGAAATTTAGCTATGCGTACCAAATGATGGGACACATAGCGGCATTTTGTCCCACGGCACCAAATAAACCACTCTTACACTAAAGCTACGTTCAAAAGAACCACTGCAGTAGTTCAACGTGTGACGGCACAGAAAAGCCGCGAGCGCTCTCTCACCTTCGCTCGCGGCCGGACTGCGCCATCATTTCGTACACCTTCACATGATTAGGATGTGATATTCAGTGGTTACGCTCGGAAAGAACATGCGCAGCGTCTCGATTGTAGGCGTAGGCTGCACCCCGTTCAAGGATTTTGAGGAGCATCCCGAGACCCAGGGTATTGGCGAGGGCGAGGCGTTTGGCTATGCGGCCCTCGAGGCAATTGCCGATGCCGGTCTTGAGCCCCGCGATATCGACTTTTTCTATCACGGCAGCGCCAATCCCTATCTCGTTGGTGATTGCATTACCCCCAACATGCAGGTTGCCGATTGGTTTGGCGTTCGTGCCAAGGGTTCCGTCCATCATTCCGAGGCTTGCTGCACGGGCTACGTCGCCCTTGAGCAGGCCGTGATGGCAGTCGCCTCCGGTGCCTACGATGTTGTCCTTACGGGTGCCTGCGATTTGGCTTCGACCCTTCCCGTTGAGCACATGCCCTCGCATATTCGCCAGGACTTTACGCTCGATGTCATGATTCCCTCGCTCGATAAGATCTATGACCGCGCGTATGGTCGCCCGCTCGATGGCGCCTTTGGCGTGTCGTTCGACAACTGGATCAACGAGTATTCGATGCAGTACGACCTTACCGCCGATCAGATCGATGACGCCCTGAACGGCCTTACCAAGAGCCTTCGCCGCGGTGCCGTCCTGAATCCCCTTGCGTGGTATGAGACCACGGTCGAGGAGGATGCGAAGGCAGCTGGGTTCGATACCGCCGACGAGTATCTCAAGAGCATGTACAACCCGCGCGTTACGCAGTACCTGCGCGTTACCGGCTTTGAGAAGAAGTGCGACGGTGCCGCCGCTGTTGTCGTGATGCCCACGGAGAAGGCCAAAGCCATGGGCATGCCGTATGCGCCTATTGAGGTGCTGGGTACGGGCGCCTCTGCCGTCGAAGCCGGCCTGCTTCACAACGAGCACTGGGCTACCGAGCTTGCTGCCAAGCAGGTCTACGACCTTACCGGCGTGAGCCCCGATGAGATCGACCTGTTTATGTGCAATGACTTCTTCCTGGCTTCCGAGATCGTCTCGGCCGAGGAGTGCGGCTATATTCCGCGCGGCGAGGCTTGGAAGTATGCGATCGATGGCCGCACCGCTTTTGACGGCGATAAGCCCATCAACCCGCACGGTGGCCGTTGCAACTTCGGCCACGCTCATGGCGCATCCGGTATCGCCGATATCGTCGAGGCCGTCAAGCAGATGCGCGGCGTCGCCGGTGCAACCCAGATGAAGAAGATTCCTGAGACGGCCTTCCTGCGCGGTTTTGGCGGTTCTCAGAATGTGCGCTGCCAGATTCTTCGTACCGTCGCCTAAGCGACCGCGGTTTTCGATTTCCCATAAGGAGTATTCTCATGCAACTCAAAGATATGGAGCCCGTGGTCAAGAAGTTCTACACGGGTCTTGAAGAGGGCATCTATTGGGCACGTCAGTGCCCCGAGTGCGGAGCCGTCGAGTTTCCGCCTCACCTTGCCTGCAATGCCTGCGGCTACCACAAGACCGATTGGGTCCAGGTTTCCGGTCACGGCCATCTGATCGATTTTACCCTGCCTGGTCCGCAGAACGACAAGCCCTACCTCAAGGAGTATGGCAAGTACGCCTACGGCGCCGTCGATATTGACGAGGGTTCTCAGTACACCTACGTCATCTACGGCATTACCAAGAAGAAGGCCCCCGAGATCCGCGCCAAGCTCATGGCGGGCGAGACCGTGGGCGTCCATGCCAAGGTCATCGACCGACCGGGCTACAAAGAGCTCACGTTCGAGCTTGACGACTAGGCTTTCACACTAGGCTTTCACCCCTATAACAATTCGCTTCCTCTCTTAGGCCACGGCGGGACCCATGTCTCCAGCCCGCCGTGGCTACCCCTCTTTTTAATTAGAAAGGCGCCATCATGAACGAAGAACTCACTCAGCAGATCTGCGATTTTGCCAAGTCCGCTTACAACTATGACGGTGATGTGACCCCCGAGACGACGTTCGAGACCCTGGGCAAGGGCTCGATGAAGATGATCGCCCTGACCTCCATGATCGAGAACGAGCTCGATGCCGAGGTCCCCGTTCGCGAGGTCATGGTCATGAAGACCGTCGGCGAGCTTATCGAGCGCACTGCCGAAGAGATGGAGTAGCTGCCATGGACCTGATGCAGACCCTGCGCGAGCGGGCTGCCGCCAAGCCTATGCGCGTTGCTTTTCCCGAGGGCGAAAACGAGACCATGATGCAGGCGGTCGCAAAGATCGCCGCCGAGCATCTTGCCGAATGCGTGCTGGTCGGCGACGGCAGTAAGCTCAAGGAGCTTGCCGACGAGCGTGGTATCTCCCTTGACGGCATCGAGATTGTCGATGTGACCGACGAGGAGGCGAACGCCGCTTGCTGCGAGCGCTATCTTTCGCATCCGGATTGCAAGTTTAAGCCCAAGGGCGCCGCGCGCCGTATGACGCGTCCGCTTGAGCGCGCCCTGATTTTGCAGGTACTCGGCGATGTCGACGTAATGTTCGCCGGCATCGATAACGCCACGGGCGATATTATCCTGGCGGGACAGACTATCGTCGGCCTTGTCGATGGCGTCGATACCGTAAGCTCTTGCGGCATTGCCGATATTCCCAACTGGACTGGCGGCGAAGGCGGCCTTTTGGCTTTTGGCGATTCTGCCGTTTGCGTTGACCCCACGAGCGAGGAGCTTGCCTCAATCGCGATTTCGTCGAGCGAAACGGTGCGCTCGCTGACCGGATGGGATATCCGTTGCGCGCTGCTTTCGCATTCGACTGACGGCTCGATGGATAATGAACTTGTCGACAAAGTGCGCCGTGCTCGTGAGATTGCCAACGATCGCCGTACCGACCTTGCCATCGACGGTGAGTTCCAGTTTGATTCGGCGATTAACCCCAAGGTTGCGGCCAAGAAGGTACATCGTGAGTCCGCTGTTGCGGGCCAAGCCAACGTGGTCATCTGGCCCGATATCAACGTGGGCAATATCGGCGTCAAGATCATCCAGAATCTGACCGGTGCCAATGCCTACGGCCCCATGCTTCAGGGCTTCAAAAGGATCGTGTGCGATTGCTCGCGCTCTGCGCCCGTCGACGAGATCGTCGGCAACGTGGTGATGAGCTGCGTGCGCGCCCAGGCGCTTAAGGAGGCTTAGGGTATGTCCGATAAAAAGACTCCCTGGCGCGTCCTGGTAATCAACCCAGGTTCCACTTCCACAAAGGTGGGCGTTTTTGAGGGTGACGAGTGCAAGGTCAGCAAGAACGTTGCACACGACGCGAAGGACCTCGCCCAGTTCGATGGGGTTTCGGCTCAGATGCCGTATCGCTGCGATCTGATTCTTGGAGCACTGGATGAGGCGGGCCTGAAGCTCGAGGACTTTGATGCATTTGTCGGTCGCGGCGGCGGCTTGCTTTCGCTGCCCGGCGGCACGTATGCCATCAATGAGGTCATGCTCGAGCATGCCCGCGTCGGTGCGAACGGCATTCAGCACCCGGCGCAGCTGGGTTCCCAGATTGCCCATGAGTTCGCTTCAAAGACGGGCAAGCCCTCTTTTGTGGTGAATCCTCCCGATACCGATGAGCTGTGCGACCTCGCACGTATGACGGGCATTAAGGGCGTGTATCGAAACGTGCACCTGCACGCCCTTAATCTTAAAGAGACCGCCATCCGCCATGCGGCAAAGCTCGGTCGCCCCTATGATGAGTGCAACTTCATCGTTTGCCATATTGGCGGCGGCATCTCTATCTCGGCTCACCTTAAGGGCAAGATGGTCGACGGCAACGACATCGTCGGCGGCGAGGGCCCCATGGCGCCGACGCGCTGTGGCTCGGTCCCCGCAATCGAGGTCGCGAAGTATACGGCGGAACATGGCCTCGACGTCGCCCGCGCCCATTGCATGAAGACCGGTGGCTTCGTTGACCTTTTGGGTACGTCCGATGCCATCGAGGTGTGTGAACGTGCCGCTGCGGGCGATAAGGCTGCAGCACGCGCCTGGGATGCAATGGTTTACCAAATCTGCAAGTGGATTGGCGAGATGGCCTGCGTGCTGAAGGGCGACGTCGACGGCATCTTGCTCGGAGGCGGCATGGTCCACAGCAAGGAGCTCGTTGCTTCGATTGAGGAATGCTGCTCTTGGATCGCTCCCGTATCGGCTTATCCCGGCGAGTTTGAGCTCGAGGCGATGGCGTCTGGCGCCTGCCGCGTGCTCGATGGTGTCGAGGAAGCGCTCGTGTACAGCGGAGAACCCGTGTTCACCGGATTCAACGACTGATAGTGCTGTGTTTGGGGCGGCCGCTGGTGATGCCTGGCCGCTCCGACCCTTTTCTTTAAGTGTAAGGATGGATCATGGATAAAACCAAGATCAAGTACCTGGTGGGCATTTACGCAGCCGCCATGTGCATCATGGGCATGCTCGTGCCCGTCCCTATCGTGGCCTCTGTTGCGGCGGCATTTCCCAACGAAAACATCGCTGCCGTCCAGATGATCATCGGCATCATCCCGTTGATGATGGCGTTGTCCGCCATGCTCGTCTCTTCACAGCTTGCCTCTCGCGTGTCCAAGAAGAAGACGACGCTCGTCGGTCACATTATCGTGATGCTGGCAGGCGCCTCGGTGCTGGTGTTCCACGACTCGCTCGGCCAAGTCTTGGCGGCTTCTGCTGTCATGGGCCTTGGTCTCGGCGCCGTGCAGAATTCAACGGACGCTCTTATTGCGGATTACTTTGGCGGAAAGCAGCGCTCGTTCGTCATGGGCATCTACTCCACTTTTGTTGCACTGGGCGGCATTATCTGGACGATGGTTTCCGGCATCTTGGGTTCTGCCGAGTGGTTCCACAGCTATGCGGCGTACTTCATCATGATCATTTTCATCGTGATCGAGGCTGTTTGCCTTCCCGAGGGTCATCTTGAGCCCAAGCGCAAGGTCAACGTGTTTGCCAATATGCCTAAAGAGGTCGCGATTATCACGCTCATGAGCTTTGTGTTCGTACTCACGTTCCAGCTCTTCAGCTCCAACGTTTCGCTGCTTGTTGTGGGTCGCGGCTTTGGCGGTACCGTGGAGGCCGGTCTTGCCTCTACCGTTATGACCGTTGCCGGTATTGCGGCTGGTCTTTTGGTCGGTCCGTTGTTTGCCAAGTTCAAGAACCTGGCTATGCCGATCGCGTGGGGCGTGACGCTCGTTGGCCTGGGCCTGACGCTGGTTGCGCCCGCCTTTATGGTGCTGTGCGTTGCGGGCTTTGTCGTTGCGCTGGGCAAGGAGACCTATGTGCCGCTGGAGGGCAATTTTGCCGCCGGCAACTCTGCCCCCGAGGGACGTGCGTTTAACCTTGCCATTGGCATGGCAGGCATCAACTTTGGCATGGCACTGTCTCCCATTGTGTTTGAGGCCGTGACGTCGCCGTTTGGTGCGACGATTGACCAGAAGTTCATCGCCGGCATGATCGTCTGTGCGGCTTGTGTCGTCTTTGGCGCCATTAAGTATCGCAAGCTCACCCCGGCCCAGCTTGCCGAGGCCGAGAAGATGGCGACCGGCGGCGAGGCGGAGTAGCCGCTCGAGTAGTTGCTTTGCCGCACATCATGGTTTATCGGGGCCGCCGACATATGCCGGCGGCCCTCTCTTTATCAATGACTTTGAAAGGCTTACAGCTATGAAGTTACCTGTCAGGCGCGTTATCGGTATTCTCAACGGCTTCTTTAACCCGCTATTGCTCTGCGCGTTTCTCCCCATCATTGAGGGGGCGCCTGGCTTGGATCTGACGGGCCCCACGGGCTTTTGGGGACAACTCATCGTGGCCACGGTGATCGCCGAGGTTCTGAGCGCACTCCCGCTGTTTGGCAAAACGGTTGGTATGTGCCTGGACTTTTTTGGTTTTGAGCAGGGGAGTGCATCACACAAGATCGCCGGTACGGTCATCGGTGCCACGCTCCTTTTTATGGTGATCGGTTTTGGCGAGATTGCCTTCCAAGGAGGATTCGGAACGATTGAAGGCCGTACATTCTTCGCGCGTTGGGCCGGCCTCGTCACAAAGGGATGGGCCTTTGTGGTTATCGCCGGCGTGCTGCTCGATCCCTTTACAGCGGCTCTCGGCCGCATGATAGTTCGCGAAGAGAAGTAATAGATCCTCGCCTATCGAATGCCGGCGGACGGGGCGCCAGGGCTGTAGTCTTCCGAGCGTTTACAGTCCTGTCGCTCCGTCCGCCGACATTCGACCGCAACATGTTGGTCAAGCATAATCTTTTGGATTCTTTTGGCGTGAGCGGCTTGGTTTTGGTAGGATTTGTCAGCGGCTTGACTAAGGGGGTTTTATAACTGCCATGCAGGTAGCCGTGTTGGTAACGTTTTACCGACTTGTCAAATACCCCTCATTTTTAATGCGTTTGCAAAATGACCAATTGCTTTGACCTGCTGAAACACTATATGTTGTGTTTGACCTAAAAAAAGAATACAGGATATAGATGCCTCTTTGTCGTATGATAGATGGCGGACAGAGAACGAAGACCTTAACTGCCTCTTTTGAACGTGTCCTTGAGCCGCTTGATCGGCTCCTGGGAATGTCCGCATGGAGGCTTATGGTTTATCGAGAACACAGATTGCGCGACGGCGCCGCAAGACAGGGGCAGGCCCTGCCGGGCATCGTTTGGCTCTGAAGCGCAATGAGGCTACGACGCGAAAGAGGCAAGAGGATGAAGATCATCAAGCGCAGCGGCACCGAGGTTGTCTTTGACATCGATAAGATCGTCAATGCCATCCGCGCCGCCAACTTGGAGGTCGAGGAGAGCTCTCGTCTAACTGACCGCCAGGTGGTTTACGCGGCACAAAACGTCGCCGAGGCATGCGAGAACGCGGGCCACACCGTTTCGGTCGAGGAGATCCAGGATTTGGTCGAGGACGAGATTATGCGTCTCGACTGCTACGAGGTTGCCCGCCACTACATCATCTATCGCTATGTTCAGAGCCTGAAGCGCCAGAAGAACACGACCGATGACAAGATTCTGTCGCTGATCGAGTGCAATAACGAAGAGGTCAAGCAGGAGAACTCTAACAAGAACCCGACCGTCAATTCCGTCCAGCGCGACTATATGGCCGGCGAGATTTCCAAGGACCTGACTCAGCGCGTGCTGCTGCCCCAGGAGATCGTGGATGCCCATAATGAGGGCCTGATCCATTTCCACGATTCGGATTACTTTGCCCAGCACATGCACAACTGCGATCTGGTGAACCTGGAGGACATGCTCCAGAACGGCACCGTTATCTCGGGCACGCTGATCGAGAAGCCGCACAGCTTCTCGACGGCTTGCAACATCGCGACGCAGATCATCGCCCAGGTTGCTTCCTCCCAGTACGGCGGCCAGTCTATTTCGCTGACCCATCTCGCCCCCTTTGTTGAGGTGAGCCGTCAAAAGATTCGCGGCGAGGTTGCCCGCGAGCTCGAGGAGCTCGGTGTTTCGGCATCTGCCGAAAAGGTCCGTGAGGTCGTTGAGGACCGTCTGCGTGACGAGATCCGTCGCGGCGTCCAGACGATTCAGTATCAGGTCGTGACCCTTATGACCACAAACGGCCAGGCGCCGTTTGTGACGGTCTTTATGTATCTCAACGAGGCTCGCTCAGCGCAGGAGAAGCACGACCTTGCCATGATCGTGGAGGAGACGCTTCGTCAGCGCTATGAGGGCGTTAAGAACGAGGCCGGTGTGTGGATTACCCCGGCATTCCCCAAGCTTATCTATGTACTCGAGGACGATAACGTTCACGAGAATTCCCCGTACTTCTACCTGACCCAGCTGGCTGCCAAGTGCACCGCCAAGCGCATGGTGCCCGACTACATCTCCGAGAAGAAGATGCGCGAGCTCAAGCTGTCTAAGGGCGAGACCGCCGGCAACGGCGATTGCTACACCTGCATGGGTTGCCGCAGCTTCTTGACGCCCGACCGCTCCGGTAACGGATTTAACAATGTGGCCAACGCGCTGAACTATGACCCGAACAAGCCCAAGTACTACGGTCGCTTTAACCAGGGCGTTGTGACCATCAACCTGCCCGATGTCGCGCTGAGCTCGCATCAGGACATGGACAAGTTCTGGAAAATCTTCGACGAGCGCCTCGAGCTGTGCCACCGCGCCCTGCTGTGCCGTCATGAGCGTCTGATGGGCACGCTTTCGGATGCCGCGCCGATTCTTTGGCAGTACGGTGCCCTGGCGCGTCTGAAGAAGGGCGAGACGATCGATAAGCTGCTCGTGGGCGGCTATTCCACCATCAGCCTGGGGTATGCCGGTCTGTATGAGTGCGTCAAGTACATGACGGGTCACAGCCACACCGAGAAGGAGGGCACGCCGTTTGCCATGGCCGTCATGCAGCGCATGAACGACAAGTGCGCCGAGTGGAAGGCCGAAAGCGATATCGACTTCTCGCTGTACGGCACCCCGCTTGAGTCGACGACCTACAAGTTCGCCAAGTGCCTGCAGCGTCGTTTTGGCATTATCCCGGGCGTGACGGACAAGGGCTACATCACCAACAGCTACCACGTCCACGTGTCCGAGGAGATCGACGCATTCGACAAGCTCAAGTTCGAGGGCATGTTCCAGCAGCTTTCGCCGGGCGGTGCTATCTCCTACGTCGAGGTTCCCAACATGCAGGACAACCTCAAGGCTGTCATTCGCGTGATGCAGTACATCTACGACAACATCATGTACGCCGAGCTCAACACCAAGAGCGACTACTGCCAGGTGTGCGGCTACGATGGCGAGATCCGCATTGTCGAGGACGATGGCAAGCTGGTGTGGGAGTGCCCCAACTGCGGCAACCGCGACCAGGAGAAGATGAATGTCGCCCGTCGCACGTGCGGCTACATCGGTACCCAGTTCTGGAACCAGGGCCGAACCGAGGAGATCCGCGACCGCGTTCTGCATCTCTAATAGTCATCCCAGGCCGCCCCGTAGCGAGGCCCCGGACCTTTACTCGCTATTTCGGACAGTCCTGGCTCACGACGGAGGCGCCACTGGCGCCTCCTGTTCGTGCGGAACTCATATCGAGCAAAGGTCCGGGGCCTCGCTACGGGGCGGCCAAGTTGATGTAGCTGAGATGCAGCATGTGGTCTGCTCACTCCTCGAAGTTCTTAGCGGAAATGAGTCGACCTGCAATAACGGTTTGCTTGGAACGACGGTTGAGCTGCAACAGAGTTTTTATTGGACCTCGAACCCTATGCTCGATGTTCGCTTCGTTCATTGAGTGTCGCTCGCGAGGGGTCTGGAGTATATCGTCCCGCCCGCAGTTTCGCAGGCCGCAGGCCGAGAATGTTTGAGGACGGGATGATATGCTCCAGACCCCCAGGAAGGTTACTTATGAACTACGCGAACATTAAGTATTTCGACATTGCCGATGGGGAAGGTGTTCGTACTTCTCTGTTTGTGAGCGGGTGCCGTCGTGGGTGCAAGAATTGCTTTAACTCTGTTGCGTGGGACTTTGCTGCGGGCGAGCCCTTTGATCGTGCCGCCGAGGACAAGATTATCGAGAGCCTCGATCATCCCTTTATTGACGGCCTGACGATTCTGGGCGGAGAGCCCATGGAGCCCGAGAACCAGGCGGGGCTCGTTGAGTTTGTCGAGCGTGTTCGTGCCGCTTATCCTGCGGGGTCAGGAAAGACCATTTGGTGTTTTACCGGCGACGTGCTCGAGGAGCTTATGCCGGGTGGTCGTCACCATACTGAGGTGACGGACCGTATCCTTGCCTGCCTCGACATGTTGGTGGATGGCCCGTTTGTTCAGGATCTTTATGATATCTCGTTGCGCTTTAGGGGCTCGAGTAACCAGCGTGTGATCGATATGAACGCTACGCGCGACCGCGCTGTGCGTGAGGGCGTTGCGCTTTGCGATGCTGTGGAGCTTTGGCGGGACGATCCAGTCTATTCGACCCATACTATGTAGCTTGTGGTCGATGCCGGGGGGCGTGGTACCATAGCGCGAACGTGAAATCGGAAAAGTGAGGCCCAGATGGTCGATCAGGAAAAAGTCGAGGCCGCCATTAAGCTGTTGCTTGAGGGCATAGGCGAGGACCCAACTCGTGAGGGCCTGCTGGAGACCCCGGCGCGCGTTGCCCGTATGTATGGTGAGATCGCCGGCGGCATGGACCAGAGTGCCGAGGAGCACCTGTCCAAAACCTTTGCCGTCGCTTCGAACGATTTGGTTATCGAGCGCGACATCACGTTCTACTCGCTGTGCGAACATCATCTGCTGCCGTTTTATGGCAAGGCCGCCATTGGTTATATCCCTAACGGTCGGGTGGCTGGGCTTTCCAAGCTCGCCCGCACGGTTGAGGTTTATGCCCGCCGTCTTCAGCTGCAGGAGCAACTGTGTGCACAGGTTGCCGATGCCCTCATGGATTATCTCGCTCCCCAGGGAGCGATTGTGTTGATGGAGGCCGAGCATATGTGCATGACCATGCGCGGCGTGCAAAAGCCCGGCACCAAGACCGTGACGCTCGCTCGCCGCGGCGTCTTTGAGACCGATCCCGCGCTCGAGGAGCGTTTCTTTAGGATGCTGGGCCGCTAACCATGAGAGTCGTCAACGACTTTACATCGAAGACCGATGAGGGGACGTCGCGTCGCGGCTTTATGGCTTCGGGCCTGGCCCCCTTTGGTGCCATGCCTCGCATTGATTACATTTGTGCCAACGGGCTGTTCCGGCGGCACCTGGGCAACATTGCACAGTTGGAATCGGGGCGCATCTTCTGCCGCCACGGTATTGACCATCTGCTCGATGTCGCTCGCATTATGTGGATCAAGAATCTCGAGGAACAGCTCGAATTTGACCGCGAGGTCATCTACGCCACGGCACTTCTTCACGATATCGGCAAAGATGAACAGTATGAATCGGGTATATCCCATGATGTTGCAAGCGAACGCGTCGCTGATGCGATTCTCGGCGGCATGCCCGATGACGTGGCGTTTGAGCCGGCCGATGCCGCAGCCATTAAGACGGCCATTCTGGGCCATCGAAAGCTGCGCGTGAACAGCCAACCGCTCGAGCGTCTGCTCTATGCAGCCGACAAAGCGTCGCGCGCCTGCTTTGCATGCCCCGCGCGCAATGCTTGCAACTGGAGCGATGATAAAAAGAACCTGTCGATTCGCGTGTAGTTAGTTTGCGCGGTCGGGGTTCTAAACGAAGGAGACGATCGCGTTGAGTAACAAAAAACTGCCCGAGAATGCAACCAAGACTGAAGGTGCTGAGCTCGCCCGCCGTGGAAGGGGCGAAATATCCACCGCAACGGCGGTGCCTCACGTGAGCTATGACGATCTGCGCCATGCCGATCGTATTGTCATTGACGGCCTTGAGGTTTTTGCCAACCATGGCGTGTATCCCGAGGAGAACGCGCTGGGTCAGAAGTTCATCGTTTCTCTGGTGCTCTATGCCGACCTGCGCGCGGCGGGGGAGCACGATAACCTGGACGCCTCGATTGACTACGGCTCGGTGTGCCACGATGTCGATGGCTATCTGCGCGAGCACACGTTTAAGCTCATCGAGGCGGCAGCCGAGGGGACAGCCCAGATGCTGCTGCGCCGTTATCCCTCGCTGCTTGGTGTGCGCATAAAGCTCGATAAGCCGTGGGCTCCTGTTGGCCTGCCCCTGGCAAGCTGCGGCGTCGAGATCGAGCGCGTGCGCTAGTCGACGCTAGAGCTTGTTGAGGGGTGGCTGCTTGAGCCGCTGCGACAGAGCTCTATTGTTAGGGCAGTACGTGTCGAGCAGGGCGTGAAACCGCTGATTGTGGCTTGGCTCGAGCAAGTGGACGAGCTCGTGGGCGACAACCATGTCGAGGCATTCGACAGGGTAGGCGGCGAGCTCGCGCGCGATGCGAATGGCGCCGGTTTTGGGTGTGCAGGAGCCCCAACGCGTTTTCATGCTGCGCACGGAGACGCGGGCCACGGTGACGCCCATTGCGATTTCGTACGCGTGCACGATGTCGCGTAGCGCTGCGGTGACCTCGGACGCGTAGAGCTGGTCGATGTGGGCTTGGAGCTCGTCGGACGTTAGGCCGTCGAGGATTGCGTGCCGCTTGGCCTGCGGGCCTTCGTCCGATTCATCGGTACCCATAAAACTTGCGAAGGTGGCCTGTTTGGGTCGCGGTGCGGGTGATGCAAAGTTGTGATCGAGTGCATCCTGTACCGTGATGGGCTTGCCCCAAAGTGCAATGATGGACGAGGGGCTGAGCGGCTCTCGTGCCGTCGCCTGACGCTGCTCGCGCTGGGCAAGTCGGCTGGTAATCCAGGCGCTGTTGCGCTTCACAAACGCTTCGATACGCTCGCGGGTGGCGCCGAGCGGTGCGCTGGCGTGGACCTCACCGCTCGAAGTGACGCGTAGGTTGAAGTTCTTGACGCACTTTTTGGTAACGACGACGGGGATGGGCGTCCCATCCGGTCGGGATGCGGAAATCGTAAACTGCTGCGTCAAAAACGGTCCTTTGGATTGGGGACGGGCCGGCATGTCGACCGTTCGGCATGCCGGCCCGCTCAAGGGATGTGAAATTAATAACGCTCAAAGAAGGCAAGCGCGTTGTCGCTGCAGAGCTTTTGCATCACGGTCTTGCCAAAGTGCTTGGAGAGCATGTTCTGGAACTCGGGCATCATGCTGGCATCGGAGAGGAAGGCGGGCACAGTGGCGCCGTCCCAGTCGCCACCGAGTGCGATGACGTCCTCGCCGCCCAGGTCGAGCCAGTGCTCGATATGTGCCGCTAGCTGGTCGAAGGTGACGTCTGCGGCGGTCTTTTTGGTTGCGTCGTTGGAAAGGAACTCGCTGCAGTAGTTGAGGCCGACGATACCGCCCATGTCGCGAATGGTGCGGAACTGGTCGTCGGTGAGGTTGCGCTTGACTCTGCAGACGGTACGGGAGTTGGAGTGGCTGGCGACGAAGGGGCGCGTGGCGTGGGCGACAACCTCGTCAAAGCACTCATCGTTGAGGTGGGAGACGTCGAGCACCATGCCGGCGTGCTCCATCTGCGTAAGCGCCTCGATGCCGGCGGCGGTGAGGCCGGCGTGGGTGTCGTGGCCGCTCGCGAGCGGTCCCTGCGCGTTCCAGCTGAGTGACGACATAAGCACGCCCAGGCTCTTGAGCACCTCGATCAGCGCGGGGTCCTCGGCAAAGAACGTGGCGTTTTCGATGGTGTGGATGCAAGCGACCTTGCCGTCCTTGAGCGCGGGGCGAATGTCTGCCGCGCTGCGTACGTTGACCATGCGGTCGTGGTTAAGCATGGCCTGGCCGCTCATGTGCGCCATGATCTGCGCCTGGAAGCGCGCGGCGTGGGCGGTGGGAATCTCGTCGGGGACAAACGTGGCGAAGCACTGTGCCCACGGCGTGTTGCCGATCTTTGCGAGCGAGATGGCGCAGGCGTTGCCCTCGATGAGGTCGAAATCTTGCGGATGCGTTTCGTCGCCGGGGAAATAACCGTCGGTGCCGGCGGTAAAGCGCAGGTCGAGATCGAGCGTGGCCCAGCCGATGCGGTCGGCGGTGTCGCAGTGTAGGTCAAATACGGGATATGCCATGGTTCCTCCGGTTGCAGCGTTTCTTTGCAAACTGTCTTTGAATTGTATGACTAGGGTATAGTTAGCGCCATATGTTCATGGCGGCCCGCGTTGTGCGCCGCCCTTATCACGGAGGTTTCCATGTCCAACCAGGGCAAGAAGGTCAAGACTCATTATCGCGGCACGCTCGACGACGGCACGCAATTCGATAGCTCCTACGATCGCGGCGAGCCGCTGGAGTTCACCTGCGGCGCCGGTCAGATGATCAAGGGCTTCGATGCCGCTGTTGTCGACATGCAGGTGGGCGAGAAGAAGACCGTGCACATCCCGGCCGCCGATGCCTACGGCGAGCACAACCCCGAGATGGTCCTGACCTTCCCGGCCGAACAGGTTCCCAACATCGAGCAGATCGAGAAGGGCATGAAGCTCTTCCTGTCCACGCCGAGCGGTATGCCCGTCCCCGCCGTGGTCATCGACGTGACGCCCGAGGCCGTGACGCTCGACGCCAACCACGAGCTGGCCGGCAAGGACCTCAACTTTGATATCGAGCTCGTCGAGGTCGAGGGCTAGAGTATGCCTGAACGCTTGGTTTCGACGACATGCTTGGGAAATCTCAACGATCCGTCCTATGAACTCCTACTTCGCCGGGAGCTGGGCGGTGTCTTTGAAGTTGACGAGCTCCTGCTCGATTGGGACCAGGCTGATGCGCGCACGTTTGTGGGCGTGACGGAGCTGGGGCGCACGATCGATGTTCGGCTGGATACTGCCGACGGCAGTCGTCTTGCCGACGGCGACGTGCTCGCCATCGACCGTTCGGGCATGGTGCCCGTGGCGGTTGTCGTGCGCCTGCGCAGTGCCGAGGTTTATTTGGTCGAAGTTGACCGCATGGACCCGATTGCGCTCGCGCATGCGTGCTGGGAGATCGGCAACATGCATGCGCCGCTCTTCCGGGGCGACTCGGACGAGCATACCGTGCGCATGTATACGCCGGTGCAGCCTGTTTTGGGCCGCATGCTTCGGGGTGTCGAGGGTGTTCGGCTCTCGGTGGTTACCCGTGAACTCGATGCGGACCGGCGCTTTGCGTCGAGTGCGGCCGATGTTGTCGTGAGCATGGCTCCGGACTTTACCATCGTTAAAAAGACGCGCGACTAAGCGCGCGTATGCGCAAGACGGGCTTTGAGGGGTGACCGATCAAGGTCCGTCTTGCTGTTGATAGGAGGCTTTGGGGGAAGCATATGGGTCTTGAGGGAATCAAGCTGATTGCATGCGATTTGGACGGCACGTTGCTGCATCCGGGGGAGCGCGAGCCGCGTTCCGAGGCCTTTGAGCTTATCGATGAGCTGCATCGTCGCGGTATCGTGTTTATGCCGGCGAGTGGCCGTCAATATGCGAGCCTGCGCTACCTGTTTGCCCCGGTGGCCGATGAACTCGCCTATGTATGCGAAAACGGAGCCCTGGTCATGAGCGAGGGGCGTGCCGTGGTCAAGCGTTCTATGGAGCGTGGCCTGGCCATGGATATCGCGAATGCCGTGGTTGCGTACCCCCATGCCGACGTGACCCTTTCGTGCGAGGGACACCTCTACACCATGAGCAGCAACGATGCGTTTGTTGACCACCTGCGTTATGAGGTCCATTGTGATGTGGCGGTAGTCGACCGTCCCGAAGACATCGACGAGGACGTCATTAAGATTGCCTTCCAGACGCCCGAGGCAGAGCAGCCGGCGGCGCTGGAGTATTTCGAGCGCCACTTTAGCGACTGTGTCGACGTGATGACGTCGGGAACCGAGTGGACGGACTTTATCGGCTTTGATTCGGGTAAGGGTTCCGCGCTTGCCGATTACGGTCGTGCCCTGGGAATTTCGCCCGATGAGATGATGGCGTTTGGCGATAACGAAAACGACCGCGACATGCTCAACGTAGTGGGCCATCCCTATCTGATGGAGAGCTGCAACCCCAGCATGCGCGGCATCAACGACCGCGTCCGCTACGCGCGCACGGTCGAAGAAGAACTGCGTCGTCTACTTGCTGTGTAGGCATGTCCCAAACATCTACCGGCAGTCGGGGCAGAGACCCTCGAAGATGGTGTAGTGCGACGTGACGTGCCAGCCGATTTGCTCGGACGCCTTGGCGTCGAGCTGGGCATCGAAGGGGAGCGGTACGTCGATGACGCGGCTGCATGAGGTGCAGATGATATGCGCATGCGGCTCGATCGTGCGATCGAAGCGGCTGCCGCCCGGCGTCTTGATGGAGAGGATCTCGCCGGCGTCGGCCAAGAGATTGAGATTGCGGTAGACCGTACCGCGGCTGATTTTGTCATCCTGCGCGCGCACGACGTTGTAGATTTCGTCGGCGGTGGGATGGTTATAACTTTGGCGCACGGCGTCAAGAACCAGCTTTCGCTGCCTGGTATTCCTTCTTTGCACCGCCATGCGCCTCGCCTCTTTTCTATCAACGGTCGTAGGTAAATGATACCGTATTTAGCACACAATACTAATAACGAGGAATGAAACTGTCTTCATTGGCAAGTGGGGCTTGGGCCTGGGCTTCTACGAGGCGAAAACGCGTTCCCATGCGCTCGTAGGAGGCATGAAGCGCCTCGAGATGAGATAGGATGTTTGCCGGAGCTCCCTGTATCTCCATCTCGACCGAGCCGTCTTCCATGTTGCGCACCCAGCCGGTGAGTGCGCGTGCCTGCGCGAGGTTGGTGTTGGTAAAGCGAAAACCAACGCCCTGGACTTGCCCCGCCCAGCGCAGGAAATAGCGCAGGGGAGTGTCTTGAGTGGCCTCGTCGCTTGCGAGCACAGTAAGCCTGCGGCGCAACTCGAGCTCGATGTTTGATGGTTTTTGAGGCTCTCGACTGCCGCCGGTGACGCTGGAGAAGAACGCATCGAAGAAGCCCATCGCTAGGCCTGCTTGCCTGCGTCGGACGGGAAGGTAATGCCGGCCTGCTGGCGCACGGCATCCATGATGCGCAATGAGACGAGCGTGACATCGCGGTAGTGGCCAAGTTCGTGACGTCCCGCCGGGGTCTCCCAAATCTCTTCCTTAACGTTATCGATGCCGCCGATGGCGGTGATAAAGTCTGTGAGTTCGTATTCCATAGTGTTGCTCGATTCGGGCAGGTCGAGCACGCGGCCGTTGTCGCCCTGTTCGCGCGGTGCCTCGGTCGCCGAGCCGCGTACGACATCGCCGCGATAGTCGATGCGGACATTGCGGGGCGTGGACAGATGGTCGATCTGGATAGTGCCACGCTCGCCTTCGATCTGCGAGGGCAGCAGGTCATTCGTTATTTTGGAGTGCGCGAGCTCGACGGAGATACGGCCACCGCCGTAGCTGGCGAGGATGGAACCGCAGCCGTCGATGGGGCCGTGCGTGAGCTGTCGCGTGGCGGGGTCGAGCAGAGTAGCCATGCTCGTAAGGCCGGAGGGCATGCCGAAAATCTCGACCATGGGCTCGACGGTGTAGACGCCAATGTCCATGAGGGAACCCGATGCCATATTGCAGTCGAAGATATTGGTGGCGCGTCCCGCGAGAATCTCGTTGTAGCGCGAGGAATATTTGCCAAAGCGCAATGAGGCGCGGCGGATGGGGGCGATCTCGCCCAGGGCGTCCTCGATGGCGTGGAAGGCGGGGTCGTGGAGGGGACGCATGGCCTCGAGGGCCACGACACCTGCTGCCTCGGCAGCGCGGAAGACTTCCAGCGCCTGCGCTTCGGTGGCGCAGAAGGGCTTCTCGACGATGACGTGCTTGCCACCGGCGATGCAGACAAGGGCCTGCTCGTAGTGAAGTGCGTTAGGGCTGCCGATATAGACGGCGTCGACGTCGGCAGCTGCCGCGAGCTCATCGAGTGAAGTAAAGTTTCGCTCGCCACCGCGCTCGGCGGTAAAGGCGGCACCGCGATTGGCATCGCGTGAAAGCGTGCCCACAAACGCGGCTTGGTCGTTGGCGTTGACGACTTGGATAAAGTCGTCGGTGATCATAGATGTGCCGATGGTCGCGATGCGCAGCATACGTCCCCCTTGCGTTGTTTGGTCTACAGGATGAGTGTAGCGCGTGGGGATATAAAGCTGCGCGAAAACGCTATTACAGGTCGCTCTCGTTAAAGCCGGCGTCGATATCGAGGTTGCTGCCGTCGGCCGCCGTGGTGGCGAGCTCATCGCAGCGCTCGTTGAGCTCGTGACCGGCGTGACCCTTAACCCAGATGAAATCAACCTTGTGCTTGCTTTTGGCGGTGAGTAGGCGCTCCCACAGGTCGCGGTTCTTGACGGGTTGCTTGTTGGCGGTTTTCCATCCGCGCTTTTTCCAGCCGTCGATCCAGTGCTTGTTAAAGGCGTTGACGACGTACTGCGAATCGGAATGGACTTCGACCTCGCAAGGGCGGTTGAGCGCCTCGAGCGCCACGATAACGGCCATGAGTTCCATGCGGTTGTTGGTGGTCTTGGCGTAGCCGCGCGAAAGCTCGGAGGTGAAGGTCTTGCCGGCGGGGTTGGTGTATTTGAGCACGGAGCCGTAGCCGCCGCGTCCCGGATTTGATCGGGCCGAGCCGTCGGTGTAGATGATGACCTTCACGGGCTTCCTTTCGTTGAGTGCATTTCATGTGAGTGACCATTGTAGCGCCATGCCCGCCGGGGGCCAGCAATCTACGATTTCTACCCCGTCTTCCGACTGTTAGTTGGCATGGATGATGTGGTTGAGCTCGTCGAGGTATTGCTGCAAGAGGAGAGAGGGCTTGCGCTCGTCGTGCATGATGTAGCCAACGTGCATCGTTGGGGCGTCTGCTAGCGGGATCGATGCCATGCCCCATTGCATTTCATTGGAGAGGACACCGGTCGACAGGGTGTAACCGTTCGACGTGATAAGTAAGTTGGTAAGTGTTCCGCGGTCCGAGATTCGTATGTTGCGGTCGCAAGGGATATAGCTAAAGGGTTCCTCGGCGTAATAGAAGGAGTTTGAGGTTCCCTGCTCAAAGCTGTAGCGCGTATAGGGCGTGAGGTCGGCAAGGGACAGTTGAGGGCGGCGTGCGAGCGGATGGCGCTCGCTAACGAAGACGTGGACCGTCGCGTCGAATAGGGGATGGAAGCTTGCGCGGGCATCGGCGAAGGCCTTCTGCAGAACGCGGGCGTTAAAGTCATCCAGATACAGAATGCCGATATCGCTGCGAAACGCACGGACGTCATCGATGATCTGCGATGTGGTGGTCTCGCGCATGATGAACTCGAACTTGCTGTCGCGGCAGCGCTCGACCACGTTGACAAAGGCCTCGACCGAAAAGGCGTAGTGCTGGGCGGAAATGGCGAGGCGGGCTTGCGGGGTGCCGCCGTCCTCGTAGCGCGCCTCGAGCATGTCGGCCTGCTCTACGACCTGGCGCGCATAGCCCAAAAGCTCGGTGCCGTCGTTGGTGAGCGTGACGCCGCGGCTGGAGCGCGTAAAGATCTCCAGATGGAGCTCTTGTTCTAGGCTTTTGACGGCGTTTGAGATGTTGGACTGAGCGGTATAGAGGCGCTGAGCTGCGGCGTTGATTGAGCCGGACTCTGCCACGGCGATCAGAAAGCGAAGCTGCTGAAGGGTCATCGGTGCCCGTCCTTTCGATAGTTATCTATAAAACAGATAACAAGTTAGCGCTTATAAGTGATTGACCGAGGGAGACAATGCTCGTACTATTCAAAACACACAAAGGCGGTAGGTAATTAAGCCGACCACGGAATCGGGGCGCGAAAGGAGGCCCGCATATGAATTGCTTACCAAGACGAATGCCGGGCTCCTGTTTGCGCCCGTCGGCGTGATCAGGAGACAGCGACTTACTTCTCTCTTTTTACTTACTTTCGTTCGATCAAGGAGATCATCATGAGCCGGTTCATCAACAACCCCGAGCACACCTTTGGTTTCGATACCCTGCAGCTGCACGTTGGCCAGGAGAGCGCCGATCCCGCATCCGACTCCCGTGCCGTGCCTATCTACCAGACCACGAGCTATGTGTTCCGCAACTCCCAGCACGCCGCCGACCGCTTTGGTCTTGCCGACGCCGGTAACATCTACGGCCGTCTGACCAACTCCACCCAGGGCGTCTTTGAGGACCGTATCGCCGCGCTCGAGGGTGGCGTGGCCGGTCTTGCCGTCGCCTCCGGTGCCGCTGCCATCACCTATACCCTGCAGGCTCTTGCCCAGGCTGGTGACCACGTGGTGGCTCAGAAGACCATCTACGGTGGCTCCTACAACCTGCTCGAGCATACGCTCTCCCAGTTTGGCGTCGAGACCACCTTTGTCGATGCTCATAACCTGGAAGAGGTTGAGGGTGCCATCAAGGACAACACCACGGTCATCTATCTCGAGACGCTCGGCAACCCCAACTCTGACATCCCCAACATCGACGCCATCTCCGAGATCGCCAAGAAGCACGGTCTGCCGGTTGTCGTCGACAACACCTTCGGCACCCCGTATCTGTTCCGTCCGCTGGAGCATGGCGCCAACATCGTTGTCCACTCCGCAACCAAGTTCATCGGCGGCCACGGCACCTCGCTGGGCGGTGTGATCGTCGATGGCGGCAACTTCGACTGGAAGGCGAGCGGCAAGTATGCGCAGATCGCCGAGCCCAACCCCTCCTACCATGGCGTCTCGTTTGCCGAGGCTGCCGGTCCCACCGCCTTCGCAACCTATGTCCGCGCTATCCTGCTGCGTGACGAGGGCGCCTGCATCAGCCCGTTCAACGCCTGGGTCCTGCTCCAGGGCACCGAGACTCTGTCGCTGCGCGTCGACCGTCATGTCGAGAACACCAAGAAGGTCGTTGAGTTCCTGGCTGGTGACAGCCACGTCGCCAAGGTGAACCACCCGAGCCTGTCTGAGCACCCCGATCACGAGCTCTATCAGAAGTACTTCCCCAACGGTGGCGCGTCGATCTTCACCTTTGAGATTAAGGGTGGCCAGGAGGCAGCTTGGAAGTTCATCGATCATCTGCAGGTGTTCTCGCTGCTCGCCAACGTGGCCGACGTCAAGTCGCTCGTCGTGCACCCGGCTACCACCACGCACTCCCAGCTCTCTGCCGAGGAGCTCGCCGAGCAGAACATCACGCCCTCCACGATCCGTCTTTCCATCGGTACCGAGAACGCCGAGGACATCATTTGGGATCTGAAGCAGGCCTTCGCCGCGCTGGACGAGTAAGGCGACTTGTGCAAGGACCCCTTGCGACTCGATAGGTATAACTGCATAAAATGCCTGCTCAAGGCGCCTGCGCAAGCAATGGTTGCGCAGGCGCCTTTTTTGCATAGGAAGGGCGCTATTACAGGGTTTTTGGCATGCTTTATGCATTCGAGTTGTGGAAAACTCCTGTTGAGAGGATGTGAGTTTTACGCAATTGACGTGCGCCTTTTGAGTAAAACCGCAGGTCGCGATTTGCTCGAGGTACTATGCAGCGCGATCGAATCACACGCAGCTCAAACGCAGCAAAAACGCACTACGGAGGTTTCCAGCTACATGAGGATCGATTCACGAAAACCGAAAGCCGCCGCCCTTTCCGCCGCTCTGACCGTGGCGCTTTTGGCGGGCGCCGGCGCAACTGATGCCCACGCGGCAACACTGTCCGATACGGTTGGATCTACGCCGTCCGAGACGACGCTGGTACAGCCCGTTGATTATCGCGGCGATGGTTATGGTTCCATGCAGGAGTGGAACGCCTCGATGGGGGCAAAGCGCGATTCCCTGGAGATGCGCGCTCAGATCATTATGAATATGTATGGCGACTATGCTACCGATGACGAGCGCGCTGTGTTGCAGGGTTGCATCGACGGTGCGGGTAGCCTGTTGACGATGGGGGAAGTCGACGCCAAGTCGACCGAGCTCGACGAGCTTCGCTCCACGCTTGAGGATGCCAAGCGCGAGGCGCTCGAGGCTGCCGCAGCCGAAGCCGAGGCTGCCGAGGCCGCCCAGGCTTCGTATTACAACGCCGGCTCCGGCTCGTCTTACACGTCTGCTGCGTATTACGCGAACGGCTCGGGTCTGACGCGCTCGAGCGGCGTCAATAACTATAACGGCCGCCGCGAGACTTATTACAGCAGCAACGTGTTGTATCACCACCGCACGGGCGAGTGGACGCAGGATTCCGAGGGCTTTTGGCGCGATTCCGATGGTTACTACGTCGTTGCCGCGGGCGATAAGGCCCAAGGCTCTACGTTTACCGGTTCCAAGGGCGAGTGCAAGGTCTATGACTCCGGCTGCGCTGCCGGAACCACCGACTACTACACTGGCTGGTAATCTGCCATAAGCCAATAGGACATGACGGGCGGGCGTCTTTACCGAGCCTTTGGGCAACGTAAAGGCGTTCGTTTTTTGTGCGTGCTTGAGTTAACAGAGCGCTTACCGTGGCAGTACGCCGCGCATATGGGCGCGGGGCACACTAGTTCATGAGAAATAAGGTCTTTCTCTTGGAGGAAGTGGTCTTGTGAACGCTCGAGATATCGCCGTTGCCGTCGTCGCATTGGTGCTTGGTTGCCTTGGTCCTACGGCCGCGCTCATTGCGGGCGTGCAGGGGTCATGCGGGGCTGCTCCAATCGTGGTCGGCGCGCTGATTGCGGCCGCGCTGCTGGGAAGTGCGGGTGTAGTCCTTTGTCGCGACGATGAGGGCCAGGCCTCGGAGTCGCAGCTCTAACCGTCGGGACATCGACTACTGGTTATAGATGAAGATGAAAGCCGCCGTAAGGGGAGTGCCCTTGCGGCGGCTTTGCTGTTGAGTCTGTTGACGTGGTGAGTCGGGCGCTACCAGCTTGCCTCGATATCGCGAATGCGCTGATAGAGCCATTCGTTCTGCGGTGCCTGGATATCGTGCTTGGCCGCCAGACGGCAGATGGTGCCGGCGAACTCCTCGACCTCGGTTTTGCGCCGCGCGACGCGGTCTTGCGCCATCGAGGGCATGCCGGCGGGATCGATTCCTTCGATGAGGTGCACCATCTGCGTCAGGTCTGCCTCGGTCAGCTCAACGCCCTCGGCGTTGGCGACCGCAAGCGTTTCGCGCATGGCGGAAACAAGGCAGCGACGCTGCTCGGAGCCCGGCTCCGTGGCACTTCCGTACGTGCCGCCGTAGGCCATGCAGGTCTGGTTGATGCCGTCGTTGAGCATGAGTTTGGCCCACATGCGGTGCGCAATGTCGCTCTCGACGGTGTGTGCGATGCCGCAGCGCGTGTAGAGCTCGTCGATTGCGGTGATGGCTGCGGGATCCGTACCGGCCGCCGCGCCAAAGCGGATTTCGCCCGTGTTGGTAAAGGTGAGCTCTCCGTTGAGAAACACAGCGTCCATGCCCTGGCAAATACCAAGAACGGTATGCTCCCAGCCAAAGCGCTCGGCAATCTTTTGCTCGCTCGTGATGCCGTTGCACAGCGAGGCGATGAGCGTATTGGGTCCCACGACGCGCTCCATAGTCTTGAGTGCTTGGTCGAGACCGGTGGTCTTGACCGTCAGGATGACCAGATCGGCGGGCGTTGCCTTGCTGGCGCGGACGGACTTGAGCGCACAAGGCTTGCCGTTGACGGTGAGCGCATCGTTTGCGTGACGCTCAAAACGGGCGTCATCCATAACGTATTCGACGGCGTCATTGCCGAGGGCCTTGGCAATCATGCTGCCGTAGAGCAGGCCGACGCCGCCCTTGCCGATAAAGGCGATCTTGTTGATCTGCATGCGAATCATCTCCCCATATAAAAGGCGCCCGCGTAAGGGGCGCCTGATGGATTGTATGCTGCCGGACCATGCTGCGTGCACCGGATGGCCGTATTTGTTTGTTGCTCCTTTCATCGGGCTTTTTGCTGATGTTAAAGCGGTGCCGTGACAGCTCGATTTCTGCTGCGTTACGATACGTTCTCGATTGCGATTCCACGATGTTTCGGCCGCGTGACCATTGTGTTTCGTCTTGCCGGGGCGCTGATGGCGAAAGGAGGGGCCGTGCAATACCGCGTTGACCCCAAAAGTGGTAACCGAATATCTGCTCTGGGTCTGGGCTGCATGAGATTTCCCGGTGCGCCGGGACACCCCGATGCGAAGACGGCCGATGCCATCATTTCCCGTGCGGTGGAACAGGGGATTAATTATCTGGATACTGCGTATCTTTATCCCGGTAACGAGGTGTGCGTGGGCGCCTCACTTGAGCGCTTGGGGCTGCGTGACCGGGTGTTGCTGGCGACTAAGTTGCCGCACGCTTCGTGCAAATGTGCGGAGGATTTCGACCGCTTTTTTGACGAGCAGCTGCACCGTTTGCGGACCGACCATATCGACTACTACCTTATGCACAACATCACCTCGCCCGCCCAGTGGGAGCGCGTGGTGGCGTTGGGCATCGAGGACTGGATTGCGCACCAAAAGGCTGCGGGGCGTATTCGCCAGATAGGTTTTTCGTATCACGGCAGTGCGGCGGACTTCCTCACGATGCTTGACGCGTATGACTGGGATTTTTGCCAGATCCAGTACAACTACGCTGGAGAGCGCTACCAAGCGGGGACGGCGGGACTCATGGCGGCTGCGGAGCGCGGGCTCGCGGTGTTTGTGATGGAGCCGCTGCTGGGCGGGCGTTTAGCGGGCAAGCTGCCGCCGCGGGCCCGCGCTGTGCTCGATGGCGCCCCTGACCCGCATTTGCGCACTCCTGCCGCCTGGGGCCTTTCGTGGGTGTGGAACCATCCTCAAGTCACGATGCTGCTTTCGGGCATGACCGATACCGCGCAGGTGGACGAGAACGCGGCATTGGCGGATCGCGCACTGCCGAATTCGATGACGACAGAGCAGCTCGATACCATCGCGCGTGTGCTGGGAGAGTTTGAGAAATCGAATCGCGTGCCCTGTACGGGCTGCGGCTACTGCATGCCGTGTCCCAAAGGCATCAATATCCCTGGGTGTTTCGCCGCCTACAACGCAAGCTATGCGCACAGCTGGTTTACGGGCCTGTCGCAGTATTTTACGGCGAGCGCGGTGCGGACGAGTGAGCCCAAGTTGGTGAGCAATTGCGTCAAATGCGGCAAATGCGCACGTCACTGCCCGCAGCACATCGATATTCCTGAGCGTCTCGAAGATGTGCGCCGACGTTTCCAGCCTGGCCCCGTAACGGCCGCGCTTAAAGCCTTTTGCAAAACGCGTTCCTGATGCCCCTTTTATAAGTTGCGGTGGAATAGTTCCTGTTTGCGGCAGAATAGGGCATCGACAGGAACTATTTCACCGCAACTGATGAGGGGGAGTTGGAGATGCTGACGATCGGGTGTCATCTTTCGACGACGAAGGGCTATCGGGCGATGGGGGAGACGGCGTTGTCCATTGGTGCCAATACCTTTGCGTTCTTTACGCGCAACCCGCGCGGTGGCAAGGCAAAAGACTTTGACATGGATGACGTGGCGGCTCTGCGCGAGCTTATGGCGCAAAACGACTTTGGACCGCTGGTGGCGCATGCCCCGTATACCTATAACCCCTGCTCCGCTAAGGAGCGGGCGCGCGAGTTTGCCTTGGAGGCTATGGCGGAAGATTTGCAGCGTCTGGAAGCACTGCCCGGCAACTACTACAACTTCCATCCCGGCGCGCATGTGGGACAGGGGGCAGACGCCGGCATTCAGATGATTGTCGACACGCTGTGCCAGGTGATGTTTGAGGGCCAGCAGACGATGGTGTTGCTCGAGACCATGGCGGGTAAGGGCACCGAGGTGGGCCGTAGCTTTGAAGAGCTGGCGTGCATTATCGAGGGCGTTGCCGCCAAGTGTCCAGAGCTGTCCGATAAGCTGGGCGTTTGTTTGGACACCTGCCATGTGAGCGATGCCGGCTACGACATCATCCATGATCTGGACGGCGTACTCGACGAGTTCGACCGCGTGGTGGGCATCGATCGCCTGCATGCCGTACACATCAACGATTCGAAGAACCCTTGTGGCGCCCATAAAGATCGTCACGAGTGCATCGGCAAGGGATACCTTGGCAGCGAGGAATTTGGCGGCGGTATGCAGGTTATGCAGAATATTGTATCGAATAGCCGCTTGCGTGCACTTCCATTTATTTTGGAGACGCCGAACGAACTTGCAGGTTATGCAGCGGAAATTACGCTATTAAGGTCGTTACAGCAGTAACAACTGTCACAAAGTGGAGTGTTCCATTCACGTTATGGGATTGTTTCAATCAGTTTTCTCATTGCAGATTCGTAATTCCGGGTGCATAATAGCCAACAGTTTTTGCAGACCTCTGAATCAAACGGGGTCACCGGAAGGAGACTGATTATGAAGCTCAAGAAGCTTGGCGCATTTGCCGCCACGGGCGCCATGGCGCTCGCCCTCGCACTGACGGGCTGCGGCTCGTCCAACGCCACCTCTGGTTCCGATGCCGGTTCCAGCGGCTCTGATGACGTGAAGGTCGAGAAGGTCGACGGCTCCAAGGAGTATGCACTCGTCAAGGACGGTACGCTCACCGTCGGCACCTCTGCCGAGTACGCGCCGTTTGAGTACAAGGATGACAACGGCGATTACCAGGGCTTTGACCTTGAGCTTATCAAGGCTATCGGTGACAAGCTGGGTCTGGATGTCGAGTACGTCAACAACGACTTTGACACGCTCGTCCCCGGCGTTGCTTCGGGCGCCAAGTACGACGTCGCCATCGCGGCTATCACCGACACGCCCGAGCGTGAGAAGGAAGTCGCGTTCTCCGACTCTTACTACATGGACGATCAGGCTATCGTGACCAAGGTCGATAACACCGACATCACGGCCGACAACTACAGCGAGAAGCTCAACAACGCCGACGCCACGATCATCGTCCAGTCTGGCTCGACTGCCGAGGCCTTTGCCCAGGAGAACTTCCCCAAGGCAAAGATCGTCCCCTACAAGGACGCTACCGAGTGCTTCAGCGCCCTGCAGTCCGATAAGGGCGACGCCGTGGTCACCAACCGCTCCGTCGCCAGCCAGCTGACCGCCGAGCAGTTCAACACCTGCCAGACCATCAAGCAGATCAGCACCGGCGAGGAGTACGCCATCGCCATCAACCAGGGCAACACTAAGCTCAAGGACGACATCAACCAGGCTATCAAGGACCTGACCGATGACGGTACCGTTGACGCCCTTATGGCTAAGTACAACATCAAGTAAAATAGCTACTTGATTGCACGCGGGCCCTTTCCGTTTTGGCGGAGAGGGCCTTTGCGTTTCTTGAATGGGCGTCATCCCGCCCCGTTATGTCGGCAACTTAAACGTTAGGAGCCACCTTGTCTCGATTGAACCAAGGAGCCATGGGCAAGAGCCATCCACTGCCCTCGATGCTTCAAAAGCTGGCCTGTGCCCTGGCTGTGGTGCTCGCCCTGGTATGCGCGGGGGCCTGCGTGCCCTCGACTGCTCAGGCACTTGAGACCGCAAAGATCACCGCCCGACCCAATACCGGTTCGGGAAGCGACGTAGTCGGTGGCACCGAGACTCGTATCACCTGGGAGGTCCAGGCCGATGCCGACGAGGAACTGAGCGGTCTTTCGCTGACGTTTGCCGATGGCACGACCTTTGGTGCGGACGACACGCGTCTGACGATGCTCTCGGGCGATGACCTTATGGACCGTACGCCCATGAAGCCTACGTGCAAGGTCGACGGCCAGACGCTCAAGATCGATTTTGGCGAGACGGCTCCGGCCGGCGGCTATTTCCGCGTCGAGGTCTACGGCGTGACCTTCCCCGTCGAGGGCGGCGACGAGGCCTTTAGCGGCACCTACACTTTGGCCGATGGTTCGACCAAGAAGATCTCCAAGATTCCGTCGGTGGAGATCAAGGGCGTGACGGCATTCGATAACTTCCTGGCCGACCTTAAGGAGCAGCCGTGGGTCGAGGCATGGAATTCCAACATGTTCCTGCGCCTGTTCCTGAACCCGGTCATTTTGGTCCAGAGCCTGCCGATCGTCTTCAAAGGCTTCCTCATGTCGCTCTCGATCGTGCTCGTGGCGTTTCCGCTGGCAATTCCCTTTGGCTTTGCCCTGTCGCTCATGCGCATCTCCAAGTCGCGCATCCTGCGTTGCCTTGCCGGTATCTATGTGAATATCATCCGTGGTACGCCGGCGTTCCTGCAGATCTACATCGCGTTCTTTGGCCTGCCGCTGGCCGGCGTCAAGGTTGACGACTATGTGCTCGGCGTCATCGTCATGGCCATGAACTCGTCCGCCTACCTGTGCGAGATCTTCCGCGCCGGTATTCAGTCGATCCCCAAGGGCCAGAACGAGGCTGCGCGTTCGCTGGGCATGAACGCCTTCCAGACACTGCTCTACGTTATGATTCCGCAGACGTTCCGCAATGTCCTGCCTACGTTGACCAGTGAGTTCATCCTGCTTTACAAGGATACGTCGCTGCTCGCGGCCGTGGGCGTGGTCGAGATCGTCATGAACGCCCGCACCATCGTGGCCACGACGGGCTCCATTACGCCGTACGTGGTTGCCGCCCTGTTTTATCTGGTCATTACGCTGCCGCTCGCTCGCTTGGTGAGCGGCCTTGAGGCGAGGCTTTTGGGCACGGCCGAGACCAAGAAGAAGCGTCCCGCCAAGAGCGCCGGGCAGGTCGTTGCGACGCCCGCCGATCACATCGCCGGTCTGTAAGGAGGTCCTATCATGAGCGAAACCAATAACTTGAACGAGGTTGTCGTCAGCATCAAGAACCTCCAGAAGGCCTTTGGCGATAACGTGGTCCTGCGCGATATCGATCTGGATGTGCATAAGGGCGAGGTCGTCGTAGTTCTGGGTCCCTCGGGCTCGGGTAAGTCGACGATGCTGCGCTGCATCAACCGCCTGGAGCATCCCACGAGTGGCTCGATTGTCGTTGAGGGTGTGGACGTGTGCGCCAAGGGCGTCGACCTTAACAAGGTGCGCACGCATCTGGGTATGGTGTTCCAGCAGTTCAATTTGTTCCCGCACCTGTCAGTCAAAAAGAACGTCATGCTTGCGCAGCAGAAGGTGCTCAAGCGCAGCAAGGAAGAGGCCGAGAAGATTGCCGTCGAGGAGCTGACCAAGGTCGGTCTTGCCGAGCGTATCGACTTTATGCCGAGCCAGCTCTCGGGCGGCCAGCAGCAGCGCGTTGCCATCGCCCGCGCCCTGTCGATGAACCCGCACGTCATGCTCTTTGACGAGGCCACCTCGGCGCTCGACCCCGAGCTCGTGCGCGACGTCCTGGGCGTCATGCGCGACTTGGCGCGCGACGGCATGACCATGATCGTCGTGACGCACGAGATGGGCTTTGCCCGCGATGTCGCCGACCGCGTCGTCTTTATGGACGGCGGCGTCATTGTGGAAGAGGGTACGCCGAGCGAGGTCTTCGACCACCCCAAGAGCGAGCGCACCAAGGCGTTCTTGGGCAATATTTCGTAGCCGGTTGATGTAACTGCCGTTACAAAAGAGCGGGGGCTGGACTTGAATCCAGCCCCCGCTCTTTTGTAGGGATGGGGATACGCTGTGATACAGGCTCTTTTGGAGGCCTGGTTTCGTTACGCGAGCTCGGCTCCGAGGGCCTTGCAGGCCGCCTCGCCCTCATCGTCGGGCGCATCGTAGCAAATGACGGAGTCCACGACGTTGACGCCGGCCTCGTCGGCGTCGGCCTTCCAGTTGTCCATCCACTCGCCCTCGGCCCACGAATAGGAGCCAAAGAGGACGACCTTCTTGTCGCCGAGGGTCTCCTTGACCTCGTCCCACATGGGCTGAAACTCGTCATACTCAAGCTCCTCGGAGCCCATGGCGGGGCAGCCGAAGGCGAAGGCATCATATTCGGCGGCCTTGTCGGCAGAGAAGTCGGCGCAGGAGATGACCTCAGCCTCGGCTCCGGCTGACGTCGCGCCTTCGGAGACGAGGTTTGCCATGGCCTCGGTGTTGCCCGTGCCGCTCCAGTAAACGACGGCGATCTTGCTCATGTTTTGTCCTTTCGGTCGTGCGGCGCTTGCCGCGGCTTGTACGTTCTATCGGGTTGCCTGGGCAAGTTGCGCCAGGCTGCAGCCCTGCTGATAGATAAAAGTGAAGTATTGGGTGCAGGCACGGTAGGCATCAAACGTCGCAAGCGCCTGCTCGACATTTGCGTAGACCTTCCAGGCCCCAAAGACCTTGTAGTTCTCGCCGCGCTGGACGATGAACTGATGGACGTCGTCGTAGGGGTATCCCAAAAAGTAGCCAATTTCGTGGGGGAACTCACAGGTGCAGCTGTTGTTACAGCGGGCTTGATGGTCCAGCGCGCATCGAGCTTGGTCGCAGGCACATTCCGCGGCGTTAGTGCTCGCGAGCGCGATGCGTGACGCCAGGTGTGCGAGACATATCGGCAGATTGTCGGTGTCGTAGCCCTCCTTGGCGAGTGCCGTTTTGGCGCGAGGGTCCGCAAGGTACGTAGCGAGGCTGTGGGGCCGATACGCGTATACAAGCGCCCCACAGGGGCGCCAGACCAAAACGCTCAGGTGGATGCCAAGCGGGGCGAGCTCGTGATTGCACTGGGCGATGACGTTGAGCAGAAGTGCTCGGTGATCCGCGATCGGCGCGGTCGCGTTCGAGCCATCCTGATGGGCGTAGACGCCGGGATAGGTGAAGAGCGATGCCGGCTTGATGCCCGCGAGCGTGGGGGAGCAGTTGCGCACGACTGCCGCCTGAAACGTTGGAATGTCTATGGTTCGAGTCATGGCGCTCCTCTTGAATCCTCACCTGTTAGCCTAGGAAAACTTATACACAAAAGTAAGCCATGGTCAACTAAAAAGTAAGAAATAGGAAACTATTTGACTGAACTGACATGAGCTTGGGGTAAGATGGGACCACCCCGTGGGGGTATCTCTAATGTGGACTACAAGGAAAGGGGAGCGTATGGAAGATCTGCTTAACCCTGCGAATATCATCGTGCTGGCCGTAATTGCCGTTGGTATGTTCTTTGGACTGCGCCGCATTGCCGCATCGACGCGCGGCAAAAGCTGCTGCAGTGATGGCGCGAGTGGCAAAAAGGTTAAAAAGGTCGTGGTGGCCGATACCGACAAATCTCACTACCCCTACTGCGATGAGCTGCTCATTGGCGGTATGAGTTGCGATGGCTGCGCGCACAACGTCGAGAATGCCCTCAATGCGCTGAATGACGTGTGGGCAACGGTGACGTTTGCGGACCACACGGCGCGCGTGCGCTCAAAGCATCCGGTCGATCGCGAGGCACTCGAGGGTGCCGTGAAGGACGCGGGCTATTACATCATAAAGCTGTAGGGGCTCGTGCCTCGGCGGCGCCCTTCGCCGGCGTTCGGGCTGAAAGCGTTCCCCATAAATTGCTTAAATATAGTTCCTCAGTTGTGTAGTAAATGGAAACTCGGTGCCTTTCAAGCCCGAATGCAACCAATTGGCGATCATTGCGCATTCATACAATGTGCTTTTTGTATACTTATCGATGTTTGTTAATACTGTGCCCAGTATTGCTGCTCAAGGTGGACAGAGTTTTTTGGCGTGCGTATAGCTGGGCAATGAGACGAGGGGAGCATTTGCGTTATGAGACGAGTGGAAACACTTGGTCTGGTTTTTGCGCTTGCCGCTACGTTGGCATCGCCGATTCCAGCGTGTGCTGAAGAAGCAGGGGGGGGGGTCGGTCTCCTATGATGCGGGAAACGGTTACACTTTTGAGAAGCTCTCACACCCCACGGTAGATACCTCTTTGCCGGACGGCATTGTGGACTACCAGGGCGACGGTAAGGTTGCCGTTCCCGGCGCCGAGGGGAACACTGCCAATAATGAGGGCGACCGCGGACAGAGCTACACATGGTCAGCGGTCAGTTATGGCGATTGGCTCTATGTGGGAACCTGCTATGCGGCGATGGGCAATACGCTTACGCTGATGCAGGGTACGCTGGGCGACTCGTTTGATGCCGACACCATGCGTGCAACGCTGGAAGCCATGTTCAACGGAACCTTCTTTTATGGCCAGCAAAAAGAGGACGGCACGCCCGATAAGGACAGCGGTGGCATCTTGCTCAAGGTCAACACCAAGACCGGTGAGACTAAGCTCATCCTCTCCAAGTCGTCGAATAATATCGAGCCGCTTTTCCGCAACGCTGTGCGTTACAAGGGCAAGCTGTATTTTTGCGGCAGCGTGAGGAAGGCCAATAGCGCCTCGGGCCTGCCCTCCGTTTACGAGATCGACCCCAAGACCGATGAGTACAAGGTTGTGTACCAGGGTCTTTCGAGCTTGCAGGATTATGGCGCGGCGTACAAGCAGGGTATTTCCACCGGCATCCGCGGCATGTGCGTGCACGATGGGCAGCTGGTTATCAGCAACGTGGGCAAGGACGCGAGCGGTAAGTTTGTTGCGACGATCCTGACCTCTTCCGACCCCTCGAAGGGCCAAGAGAGTTTCACCGAGATCGCAAACTCCGATACGCTGTTTGGCTATCCCGCCATTAGCTACAAGGACAGCATCTACGGCGGCAGCATTTGGGATATGGTCTCGTTTAACGGACATCTGTATGCCACGATCTGCACCGGTACGCCCGATAACGCTCCGGATGACAACTCCATGCAGTCGTTTGCGATGGTTCGAGGCGATAAGAATGCCGATGGAACGTATACCTGGGTGCCGATCGTCGGCGATCAGGCCAATGACAAGGCGAAGTATTGCTTTGGTATCGATCCTGCCCGCACTCGTTCGGGCGCGGCGAATCTGATCGTCTATAACGATTATCTCTACATCGGCGAGTATAACGATGAGGAAATCGCTCTGGAGCGTATCCTATTTAACAAATCCAAGAGTGGAGAGGATGGCAAGAGCGGTATGGGCGGCGTCGACTGCTCGTTTGTGAATGCCAACCTTGAGCAGTCGGTCAATCTGTACCGCATGGACAAAGACGAGAATATGGAGCTTGTCGTCGGCGACCGCACCGAGATGTTCCCCGAGGGCGGCATCTCTGGCCTGACCTCAGGCTTTGGGCGTAACGAGAACCAGTACATCTGGCGTATGCAAAAGTTTGACGGCAAGCTGTATGTCGGCACGTTCGACACGGCGAGCCTGCTGGAGCCGATCGGCCAGTTCTCCAACGGCGACATTATCGATATGACGCCGGAGGAGTGGGACTCTCAGGTTAAGTACATCAAGAACCTGCTTAAGATCTTGCTCGAGAAAAACCTACCCAATAATCCGATCGAGGGCGCGAGCACTCTGGCGGATGAAGAGGACGGGGACGCCGCTGGCATCGATGATGCCGATGACGTTGACGCCGACAAGGCTGCGGCTGCCGAGGGCCTGGAGAATCTGGGCGACGCGTTGGACGATGCCACGGATGGCCTTGCCGATCAAGCGGCAACGATGTCCGTGGACGACGAGAGCGACGACGCCTATGCTCAAAAGATCGATGGCGAGATCGCCTACTTTGAGTCGTTCGCGGATCAGTATCAGGACATGCTGAATGCGTATGACGAGCTTAAGCAGCAGTATAAGGACGCCTACGGCGATGAGCTTCCCGGAGATATTCAGGATGCGTTCGATAAGCTGCTGAGCCAAGAGAATCTTAAGAAGCTGCAAAGCGTGATCAAGTGCATGTATTACTTGCGCGACGCCGAGCGCGGCTTTGATATGTATGTTACGGCCGATGGCGTGAACTTCACGACGTTGACGACCAACGGTTTTAACGATCCGTACAACCATGGTCTGCGCACCTTTGCCGTGACCAATCAGGGCCTGTGCCTTGGCACGGCCAACCCATTCAATGGTTGCCAGGTTTGGATTCAGCGCAAGGAGAACTCCGAAAACCCGGTCGATCCCGATACGCCGGATCCCGGCAATCCCGATCCGGATCCGACCGAGCCGAGCAAACCCAACCCGAGCAACCCGTCGAATCCGGGTTCCACGGATAAGCCCAACGGGTCTACCAGCAGCACGACCACGGTTTCGAAGAGCACGAAGAAGGCCGAGAAGTCGTCCCTGCCTGGCACAGGTGACTCGACCGCAACGCTGGTCGCAGGTCTTTTGATTGCCGCTGTCGCCGTGCTCGCCGTTGCGTTTGGCCTGCGCAAGCGCTCTGGCCGCTAGGCTCGGCCGCGTAGCTCGATGTCTTGAATGTCGTCGAAGTTAATGGCGATATCCCTGAGTTTGAGCAGCTTGTATGCCGGCAGCACCTCGACCAGGATGCCGGTGCGGGAGCGATAGCCGTACGTATCGTAATAGGTCACGCGGAGCAGGTCTCCGCGCTTGAGGCCCTCGAGCTTTTTCGAAAGCTCGAGGGCTTTTTCTTCCGTAAGTTCGCATTTGGGCTCGACGGTGATTTCTTGCTTGCGTACGAGCTCGTAGTATCCCGTGAGGGCGGCAAAGGGCATAAACTGTGCGGCACGGCCGGCGCGAACGGCACCGTTGGCAGTGAGCTTGGGGTCGGCGGCGCGGCGTCTGCCCTCGGGGTCCGCCAGGCGCTCGAAGGCGGTCGGCGGGCGCACGGGCTGTTGTTTGGGTTTAGGCACGGTGTCCTCCAACTTGGTCGTTGCGTTCGCGCGCGGTGGCGCCGGCGGTAAAGCTTAATCCCTTGACGAGCGCGTTCTTGCCGTACTTGCCTTTCACGGCCAGGACGGCGCGCGCCAGGTCGCGCTCGCGCTCATCGGCCTCGATATCGCTGAACAGATCGATGGTGGTAAATTCCTCGGGCATGAGGTTGCCAAATCCAAGGTTGATGCGCTTGACCGGTCGTTTGGGATCGACAGTCTGCGCCCAGAGCTCATCAAAATAGCCCATGATCTTCTTAAACGAGTTAGTGCGCTCGGGCAGCTTGCGCGAGGCGTTGGAGTGCGCAAAGAGTGCGGCATAGCCACCACGCGGTTTGCCGCCATGCTCTCCCACAAAGATGCCATCGATTGCCTGCGCTTCGCGCACCAGGCGACGCCTTTCGTCATCGCGCTGGACGGGCTTGGGAGCACGGGGCGCGAGCTCGGGGCCATCGGCCGCTGCGGGCTCGATGCCCGAGGTGCTCGAGCGCAGGTGTCCGCAGCCGTCTATATACTGCGCCGTGCCGCTGGCGTTGAGCCGGCGTATGTCGGCGCGCTCGCTCGCGTAGCCCACAAAGAGCGAGATGCTGTCGCAGACCACGTGCTTATCGACTAGATCCAACACGGCGTTGTCGACCATCTCGCGCAAGACGGTGTAGGCCTGCTCGTAGGCATAGCCCTTCGAGAGCACCTGTCCTGTGGTGGTCGAGGTCGCATGCGGGCGATAGGCTTGGATATCGGCGATGGTTGTCGGCTCGCGCCCGAAGGCGTGGTCGATGAGATATTCGGCATTGACGCCGAGTTCGTCGTAGAGCAGGTTCTCGTCGAGTGCGGCGACGCCCATCAGGTCGTAGACGCCGTATTTCTCGAGACGGGCCGCCACGCCGGGGCCGATGCCCCAGATGTCGGTGATGGGGCGATGGGGCCAGATCTCCTTGCGAAAAGTTTCATCGTCGAGTATGCCGATGCTGCTGGGTACGTGCTTGGCGGTAATGTCGAGCGCTACCTTGGCCTGGAATAGGTTGGGGCCGATGCCGACCGTCGCCGTGATGCCGGTGCGCGCCAAGACCTCGTCGCGCAGCGTGCAGGCGAACCCTTCCGCATCGGTGTGATAGAGGTCCAGATAGGGCGTCACGTCGATAAAGCATTCGTCGATGGAGTAGACGTGAATGTCTTGCGGACTCACGTATTCCAGATAGATGCCGTAGATTTTCGCCGACACCTCCATGTAGTGCTGCATGCGCGGTACGGCCTTGATGCAGTCGATGCCACCGGGAATCTCGAACAGACGGCAGCGGTTGTGTATCCCGAGGTCCTTCATAGCCTGTGTGATGGCGAGGCAGATGGTCGTGCGCCCGCGCGATTCGTCGGCAACGACCAGGTTGGTGGTGAGCGGATCGAGCCCACGATCGACGCACTCGACGCTGGCATAAAACGTCTTGAGGTCGATGCAGATGTAGGTGTGCTGCTCGTGCTCCATCCGAGCCTCCCATCAAACACATGTTCTTATCGAATACCTGTTCGATAATACCTGCTCGACCGGACACCGTCAAAACCTGCCCCTTTTTGGCAGGTATGGTCGTGCGGCTGCATCGGGTTTTTAACGCAGCCCTAAAGAGTGCGTAACAGCTCGGAAAAGCTCGCTTCGTAGCATGAGGCTAACGATTGATACCACCATAAAACACGGAAGGGTTGTGGGGATAATGGTCAACTATGGGTTTGGTATGCCGACGCGCTTGGTTGCGGATGGGGATGTGGCTCGCTGGTGCGGGCGATTGGTTGCCCACTATGGCGGCACCAAGGCACTGGTCGTGCTGGGAGGCGACAAGCACACGCGTGATGAGCTCGTTTCGGCGGCGCTGGGCTCGGTTGATCGAGCTCTGCTCGAGCGCGTGCTTTTCCGCTGCGGCTCGGTTGAAGGCGACGGAGGAGACGAGCTGATCGACGAAGCCGTGGCCCTGGCGACCGACGAAGGCGTGGACTTTGTCTTGGCGATTGGCGATGCCGATACTGCCGGCTTTGCGCGCGAGCTCGCCCGTCGCATGGCGGCGCTCGATGTCGGCGAAGACGGTTTTGTCCCTTATGGATGTATCGTCTCGGAGGGCAAGGTGCCTGCCGTCGTGGGGGCCGGCGAGGTTCCCGTTTTTGCCATCATCGCGCCCGAACTGCTGGAGGGCATCGGGTCTCCTCTGCGTGAGTTGCTCGGTAGCGTCTGCGCTGCGGCCTAATATTTGGCATAAAGGGATAGGTTCTTTTTGATTGGTAAAGCGTTTGACCTGCCAAATTAAACCTGTCCCTTTTTGGTCGGTTGCCGTTTGGGGGCCGATTGGCAACGCTCGCTGATTATAGTCTTGACCTGCGCTAGAATAGTGGCATCTGAATGTCCGGGCGCATGGAGGCGTGCGCCCGTATGCTGAGGAGGACTCTATGGCAACTGTTGCCGCACCTATCGATGCTACGTCGACTGCCGCTTGGAAGGCGCTCGAGGCCCATCAGGAGAAGCTCGAGGCCGAGGGTATCGACCTCAAGGCCTGGTTCGCCGCCGATGCCGAGCGCGTGAACAAGCTGAGCTTTGACGCCGGTGACCTGCACTTCGACCTGTCCAAGAACCTGGTGACTGATGAGACCGTCAAGCTGCTGTGCGATCTTGCCCGCGAGGTGAAGCTCGAGGAGCGCCGCGACGCCATGTTCTCCGGCGAGCACATCAACACCACCGAGGACCGCGCCGTCCTGCACACCGCGCTGCGCCGCCCGGCAAGCGAGAAGGGCCAGCTCATCGTCGACGGCCAGGACGTCGTCGCCGACGTGCACGAGGTTCTCGACCGCATGTATGCCTTCGCCGAGCGCGTGCGCTCCGGTGAGTGGAAGGGTGTTACCGGCAAAAAGATCGAGCACCTGGTGTCCATCGGCATCGGCGGCTCCGATCTGGGCCCGGTCATGGCCTACGAGGCCCTGCGTCCCTACGCCGACGCCGGTATTGACTGCCGCTACATCTCCAACATCGACCCCAACGATCAGGCAGAGAAACTCAAGGGCCTCGATCCCGAGACCACGCTCGTGATTATCGTCTCCAAGACTTTCACCACGCTCGAGACCCTCACCAACGCTCGTGAGGTCAAGACCTGGATGCTCGAGCAGCTCAAGGCTCAGGGTGCCATCGACGGCTCCGATGAGCAGAACGCCGAGGCCGTGGCCAAGCACTTTGTCGCCGTTTCCACCGCACTCGAGAAGGTCGAGGCCTTCGGCATCGACCCCGCCAACGCTTTTGGTTTCTGGAACTGGGTCGGCGGCCGCTACTCTGTCGACTCCGCCGTGGGCCTGTCGCTGATCGTCGTGCTCGGCCCCGAGCGCTTCCAGCAGTTCCTTGAGGGCTTCCACGCCATCGACGAGTACTTCTGCAACACCCCGCTCGAGAACAACGCCGTCGCGCTGATGGGCCTGCTCAACGTCTGGTACGTCAACTTCTTCGGTTCCAAGAGCCACGCCGTGCTGCCGTACTGCCAGTATCTGCACCGCTTCCCGGCCTACCTGCAACAGCTCACCATGGAGTCCAACGGCAAGCACGTCCGCTGGGACGGCAGCGCCGTGACCTCCGACACCGGTGAGATTTTCTGGGGCGAGCCCGGCACCAACGGCCAGCATGCCTTCTACCAGCTGCTGCACCAGGGCACCGTGGTGGTTCCGGCCGACTTTATCGCTTTCGCCAACACCGCCAACCCTGCAACCGACAACGGCCAGGACGTGCACGAGCTGTTCCTGGGCAACTTCCTGGCCCAGACCAAGGCACTCGCCTTTGGCAAGACGGCCGACGAGGTTCGTGCCGAGGGTACGCCCGAGCAGATCGTCCCGGCTCGCTGCTTTGAGGGCAACCGCCCGACGACCTCGATCTTTGGCGACACGCTGACCCCGTTCGCGCTCGGCGAGCTCATCGCCCTGTACGAGCACATCACGTTTGTCGAGGGTACGGTCTGGGGCATCGACTCCTACGACCAGTGGGGCGTTGAGCTGGGCAAGCAGCTTGCCAAGCAGATCACCCCGGCCTTCCACGACGACGCCGCCAAGGCCGAGCAGGACGCTTCGACCCAGGCGCTCATCGAGTTCTATCGCGCGCACCGTAAGTAGGATTCGCTGCGAAAACTAACGCATAGCCGACAAGGGCCCGTATCCGTTGGGATGCGGGCCCTTTGCTATCTGGATAGAATGGAATGTATCGGGAGGCGCCTCGACGGGCATCGCAATCGTCGAAGGCACGCCGTTCATGTTTGGGACAATGTGACATTTTTCCCGTTGCAAACAGCGCCGCCGTGGGTGTTCTGTATGATGGCTCAGACAAGGTTGCTCAATGACAGGGAGGCACATATGGCAATCAAAGCCATCGCAATGGATATCGACGGTACGCTCACCAACGACCAAAAGGTCATCAGCCCGCGTACGCGCGAGAAGCTGCTCGCGGCGCAGGAGTCGGGCATTAAGCTCATCTTGGCTTCGGGCCGTCCCGCATGGGGGCTGCACGCCTTGGCGCAGGAGCTCGACCTTCAAAACCATGACGGTCTGCTAGTTGCCTTTAATGGCGCGCATGTGGTCGATGCCCAGACCGACGAGGTGCTGTTCGATCAGGCTATGCCTGCCGACGAATTGCATCGCCTGATTGATCACCTGCGTAATTTTGACGTGATCCCTATGATTTCGCTTGGTCGCGATTTGCACGTCGAGGACTCGTACCATTGCATGATCACACTGCCTGACGGCTCGCAGAAGAATATCGTCAAGTATGAGCGCGATGCGTGCGATCTTAAGATTCGCGAGGTCGAGAGCTTGCATGAGGTCGTGGACACTTATCCCGTGGACAAGCTGCTGACGGCGGGTGATCCGACCTACCTGCAGGCGCATTACGAGGAGATGTATGCGCCCTTTACCCAGACGCTTTCGGGCATGTTTACGGCCGACTGGTACTTTGAGTACACGGCGCCCGGTATCGACAAAGCCCGTGCGCTCGAGGGTGCCCTGCCCAAGCTCGGTATCGATGCCAGCGAGGTCGTCTCGTTTGGCGACGGCCAGAACGACAAGTCCATGATTGAGTGGGCCGGCACCGGTGTTGCCATGGGCAACGCCGTCGATGAGGTTAAGGCAGTTGCCCAGATGGTAACCGCCAATAACAACGAAGACGGTATTGCAGTGGCGCTGGATAAGCTGCTGGGTTAGAATCGCCGATTAATGCATGGTTTGGGCGCCTGCTTGCGGGCGCCCTTTTGTTAGGGAGGGTGCCGTGTCCGCATTTCCGTTCGACGCCGTTATCTTTGACATGGACGGTGTCATTGTCGATACCGAGTATTACTACCTGGGCGAGACTGCCGCGTTTGCCAAGGAGCTTGGGTTGAATCTGACCCAAGAGGAGTTGAACGGGCAGGTTGGTACCTCACATCAGTTCTTCCTGCATATGCTGGTCGATTGGTTTGAGCGCGCCGGTAAAGGGCACTTCACTGGCGAGGAAGCATTGGCCCGTTGGGACGAGTGGGCGCATAAGCGTCCGCGTGACTACCAGGCTTTGATTAACCCGGGCGCTGTGGATACGATTCGCGAGCTGCCGCGCCGCGGCGTTCGCGTGGCGCTTGCCAGCTCGTCTCCCATGGATAGCATCGAGGAAGTGCTCAATGCATGCGGGCTGTCGGATGCCTTTGAGTATGTGGTGAGCGGCGAGCAGTTTAAGGAGAGCAAGCCCGAGCCCGACATCTACCTGCATGCGCTGGACCTGTTGGGGCTGCCTGCGGTCCGTTGCTGCTGCGTTGAGGATTCGGTGCCTGGCATCACTGCCGGCAAGCGTGCCGGCCTGACGGTCATTGCCAAGCGCGAGGAGCGCTTTGGCTTTAGCCAGGATGCCGCGGACAAGATCATCGACCAGCTGCCGGAGCTGCTCACGCTTTCTTAGGAGCGCGGTAGTTGCGCGTTTTTCGGGTCTGATGAGTAAATAGCCGACATTTTGGTGCGACACCTAGCATACTTTAAGCTAATGCGGGCTTAAGGACTTGTTGAATGCCCTTAAGCCCGTTTTAGACGTAATTGTGCTTGGAGAGGGTATATGCCACCGACTGAAGGGCTAACTGACGGTAAAGCAGCGATACCGCTGTACCAACAGGTCATTGATATCATTAAAAACGAAATCAACTCCGGTGCCTACAAGGCAGGTGCGCGGATACCCAACGAATTCGAATTGGCTGAGAGCTATAAAGTTGGCCGCGTTACCGTGCGACGCGCTATTGAGGAGCTCGTCCAACAGGGCTATCTAACGAAGCGACAGGGGAAAGGCACGTTTGTCAATGCCCCCAAGCTCAAGCGCAAGATTCGCCAGAAGGATGACGTCCAGAGTTTTTCGGACGCATGCCGCGTTAACGGAATGGAACCGGGGGCGCGTGTCATTTCGAGAAAGATACTGCCGGCGGATTCCACCGAGGCACAGTTCTTTGGTGTTGCCGTTGGAACTGACTTGATCTGCGTTGAGCGCGTGCGTACTGCCGATGGCGTCCCTGTCATGCTTGAGAACAACATATACGTTTACGAGGACAACGCCTATCTATCAACGGCGCCTCTATCTAACCAATCCATTTTTGAGTTCGTGCGCAACCGGACGGGGCGGACGCCTGCGTTTACCGACCCATGCACGCTCGAGATCGCGTGCGCATCGCCCGAGGTCGCTCGGTTGCTGGCGGTTCCCGTTGGCGAACCCTTGTTTTATATGGAAGCCTTCTTCTTTGATGAGCAGCGGCGGCCGTTTATCATCGGTCGTCAGCGGATCGTTGGGTCTCGCTACGTTTTTGACATCTAGGACATTGCGAATGGAGACGCCCGGTGGATCATCTCACCGGGCGTTTCCATACCGTTCACGGCGCAAACGCAACCGTTCAACCGCGTTGCGGCAATCAGTTTGAAATTATCTTGATGACGAGAAAAGCTTCTGGTAACCTATAGAACGTCATAGAACGTTTGCCTTGTGCAAACGTTGAAGCGAGATGCGATGCAGTCTCGAGTTCTTTGGAGGTATCTATGTCAGATACGAAGGCGAAGAAGACAAACAGACGTTTTAAGTTCAAATTACCGCATGTCTATACGATCATGTTCTTGCTGATCGTTGTCTTTGCGGTCCTGACTTGGATCGTTCCCTCTGGTCAGTATCAGCGCAAGACGATTTCGACAGCGGCGGGCGAGCGTGAAGTCGCCGTTGCTGGAACCTATGAACAGGTCGATAAGAACTACACCGATTCCGAGACCGGCGAGACCATCAATTTGGGGCAGGATATCTTCGCGGTCCTGCAAGCGCCCACTAAGGGCATCCAGGAGGCTGCCGACGTCGTTGCGTTCGTCTTATTGATTGGCGGGTCGTTCGCAATCATCACCAAGACCAACGCTTTGAATGCCGGCATGAGCCGTGTGATTAAAAAGCTCAAGAACAAGGATATCCTCATCATTCCCATCACGATGACGTTGCTGTCCATTTGCGGCACCACGTTTGGTATGTCTGAGGAAGCCCTGCCGTTCTATGCCATCTTCATTCCCATCATGATGGGTATCGGTTATGACTCGATGACGGCATTCATCATCTGCTTCCTTGGTCCTAACCTGGGATATTGCGCTTCGACCATCGATCCGTTTAATGTTTTGATCGCCCAGGGCATCATTGGCATCGAGGGCAATCCGCAACTGTGGCTGCGCGCCGTTTCTTGGGTCATCTTCACTGCCGTCGGTATCGCATGGGCCATGCGCTACGCCATGCGCGTCAAGAAAAACCCCGAGTCGTCCATTACGTACGAGGACGATAAGCTCAAGCGTATCGAGTTTTCCGTGACCGATGCCTCCATCGAGGAAGAGTTCACTACCCGTCAGAAGCTCGTGCTTATCGATTTTGCTTGCGGTATGGGCATTATCGTCTGGGGTCTTGTTACCCAGGGTTGGTACATGAATGAGATTTCCGCCGTGTTCCTTGGCATGGGCTTGCTTGCCGGTATCCTGGGCGGTCTTGACCAGCAGACGATTGCTGAGGAGTTCGTTAAAGGTCTCGCCGACTTTGCGTACGCCGCCATCGTTATCGGTATCGCTCGCGGTATTCTGGTCATCGCCGAGGGCGGCATGATCATCGACACCATCCTCCAGGCGCTCGCTACTGCGCTCGCCGGTGCACCCGCCGCCGTCTACACCACGTTTATGTATATCGTCCTTGGCCTGCTCTCTTTGCTGGTTCCCTCGAGTTCTGGCCTGGCGGCACTCACCATGCCCGTTATGGGCCCCCTGACCGAGCTCATGGGCCTCAATCCCGAGGCGGCCGTTACCGCGCTCCAGTTTGCCAACCAGACCATCAACACCATCAGTCCCGTGGCGGGCATGACGGTTGCCGGCCTTGGCGTGGCTAAGATTTCGTTTGGCCAATGGTGGAAGACCATTTGGAAGTTCTTCATCTTCATGGTCGTCTTTGGCCTGATCGTAACTGCAATTTCTGGCATGCTTCCGGCGTAGGTGGTTGTGATGTCTGATCGTTTGACGGTCCTGACGTCTAAGAGCGTCTTTACCGGTACGGGGGACCTGCCGTTTGAAGGTTTCGTAGCGGTCCGTGACAATCGAATTGAGGCGGTTGGCACCAAGTGTGAGGCAGCTTCGTATTTGACCCAGGCGGACGAGGTAGTTGACCTGGGCGACCGCACCGTCATGCCTGGCCTGATCGATGTACATACCTTCTATACAGGCTGGGCGCTGCGGACGTTGGGGTCTGATCTGTCCGGCATCGCCGATGCCAAAGAGGCCGTGTCGCTCTTGCGTGCATGGAAAGAAGATCATCCGGATTGCGCGGCGGCTTTTGGCCACAACCTACCCGAAACGTTGGCATCGGATGCCGAGAACGCAAATACGGCAGCCGTGTTTGACGATTGTTTTGGCGATATCCCTGTCGTCTGCTTTACACCGGGTGCGGAGACCTGCGTTCTCAATGCTGCCGCCAGTGCGCGATACGGCTTCACACCCCAGGCGTGCTATGCCGAGAAGATCTGGCGCATGATGAGCGATTTCCTCGCGCTGCCCGAGGTGCGTGCCGGGTATTCGGACTACATGAGCATGCTTAACGAGCGCGGCGTTACCGCCATCAAGGAGATGGCGTTTGATGACTACTACGGCTTTGCCGACGAAATGGCTCGCCGTGAGGAATCTGGTGAGCTGACGGTTCGCGTCTCTATGATGTCGCAGCCGGTGGGTGCCAGTGCAAATCTGGCATATGCCCGCGAGGCACGAGAGCGCTTCCGGGGACCGTTCGTTCGTTTTTCTGGCTTCAACCGTATGACCGATCGCGGTGTATGGGCGGGGCTTGCCGAGATGATTGAACCCTATGAGGACACGGCCGATGCGGGCGCTGCCGGTAAGACGGTCGTCGAGGAGCCAGAGTGGGATCTGATTGAGAGCGAGCTGCGTGCAATTGATGCTGACGGCTTCCGATACTCCTTGCATTGCCAGGGCGATGGCGCCGTTCGTCGCACCGTGGCGCTCTATGCCTCGCTGCCTCGAGACGAGCATGGACGGATGCTTCGCCGCCATGCGATTACCGATCTCGAGAACTCTGATCCGACCGATCTTGTCGAGTTTGGCAAGTTAGGTGGAATTTGCGAGGTCTATCCGCAGATTCTGACGCTGGACCGGCGCGAGGATTGCCTGTCGATGATGCGTCGACAAATTGGCGAGACGCGACTTTTGCACAGCTGGAATCGCCGCGGCATGGAAGATTCCGGATGCACGGTGTGCTGTGGTACGGATTTGCCGCTGCTGATTCCGAGCCTGGGCGAGTCAATCTACAGCGCGTGCGGCGGATACTTCGACGATGGACTGCCCGTGAATGAGGCCAACGCGCTGACGCTTGTCGAGCTCTTGCGTGCTTGGACTGCCGGGGGCGCGTACGATCTGATGCGCGAAGACGAACTGGGTACGCTCGAGGTCGGCAAGCTTGCCGATATCTGCGTGCTCGATCGGGATGTGTTCGACCTCGATTATCGCGACGCACGCGATCTTTCGGTTGATATGACGATGGCGGACGGACAAATCGTATTCGATCGAAATAAGGAGGCATAAGATGTCTGAATCCAAACCGACGCTGCACCGCGAACAGATTGCGGGCATGAATATCCACTACATCATGTGGTCGCTCGATTACTTCCTTGATGTGCAGCAGCGTTTGGGCTTTGAGTCCATTGAGCTGTGGTGTGCGGAGCCGCATGTGACGCTCGACCATACGGGCTACTTTGAGGCTGAGGTCCTGGCGAAAAAGGCTGCAGACCGTGGGCTTAGGTATCGTACTCTGTGCCCCGAGAATGTTGTCTATCCTTGGCAGTACTGCGCACGCAAACCGCTGCATGAACAGCGCAGCCTGGCGTACTTTAAGCACGGCATTGAGCTTGCCGAGGTACTTGGGTGCGACCGTATGTCCGTCAACTCGGGCTGGGGCGACTGGGATGAGGACCGCGAGGAAGCCTGGAAGCGCAGCCGCGAGCACTTGTCCATTCTGGCGGAGTATGCCGGCGAGCACGGTCTGGTGCTTACGATGGAAAGCCTGCGTCCCGAGGAGAGCAACCTTGTGACGACGGTTTCCGATGCGAAGCGCATGATTGACGAGGTCGCGAGCCCGTACTTGCAGCCCATGGTTGATACAACCGCGATGGGCGTTGCAGGTGAGACGCTCGAGGACTGGTTTGCCGCCTTTGGTGATGGGGCAATACACGAGATGCACTTTATCGACGGTGATCCGTATGGCCATCTGGTGTGGGGCGATGGCAAGCACGATATGGACGCCTTCGTCGCCACACTCAACGCCCATGGTTTCGACGGCATGCTGGGCCAGGAAATCACGGACGGTCGTTACTACGATGACCCCGCGGCGGCAGATGCCAAGAACATGGCCGCATTCGAGAAATATCTGATTGACTAAAACAACTATCGGCTACGCAACCAACGTCATTGATTGCGGGCCAAACAAGAAAGGAACTGGATATGAACGCACACGATCTGATCAAAGAGGCAATTGCCGAGAAGGGCAAGTTCGACAGCGTGTACTGGATTGCTTGCGGTGGCTCCATGATCGATTTGATCCCGGCTCATGAGCTTCTGCAGCGCGAGGCAACCACCTTCACTTCGTATATCTATACGGCTCGCGAGTTTGATATCATGCGCCCGCGCCGCTTGGGTGAGAAATCCCTGGTCATTGCTTGCAGCCACAGTGGCAACACCCCCGAGGTCGTCGAGGGCTGTGAGATCGCCCTTGCTGCCGGCGCTACGGTGATCGCCCAGACCGACAACGCTGGATCCAAGATTGACTCCGGCAAGTGGACCACGTGGGTCTACCCGTGGGGCGAGGGCGTGCCGCAGGCCGAAGTCCCCGCTGGCATTTCGCTGTCGCTTGCGGCCGAGCTGCTCGATCAGCAGGAGGGCTACGCCGATCTTGCCGATATGTATGCCGGTATCGCCGAGATGGATAAGATTCTTCCCCCGGCACGTGAGAAGGTAAATGCCGAGCTGGGCGATCGTTTTGCCAAGCTTTGCCAGGAGCATGAGTTCTTCTATATTCTGGGCAGCGGTCCCAACTTTAGCCAGACCTACGGTTTCGCTATCTGCTCTCTTATGGAGATGCAGTGGCAGCACTGCAGCTACATCCACTCTGCCGAGTACTTCCACGGTCCCTTCGAGGCTACTCAGGATGGCGTTTTTTACTTCCTGCAGATGGGCTCCAGCGAGTGCCGTGCTATGGACGAGCGCGCCCTGGCGTTCCTTAAGACGCATACCGATACGCTGATGGTGCTCGATGCCAAGGAGTACGGTATGGAAGCCGTGCCGTCGAGCGTCCGTGCCTATCTGGACCCGGTGCTGTTCTACGCCATGAACTGCGAGCTGCGTGCTGCACGCGGCAAGGTGTTTGATCACGATCCCGATTTCCGTCGCTATATGGGTGTTGTCGAGTACTAGAAGGGGCAAAGGCCATGGCATTTAACGTTAACGCGCTCGGATTTGGCGACAACGTCGTCGATCGCTACGAGCATATCCACACCATGTATCCTGGCGGCAACGCGGTGAACTTCGCCGTTTATGCCAAGAAATGCGGTGCCGCACGCTCCGCATACATGGGCATTTTTGGCAATGACGCCGCTGCCGAGCATGTCATTGCAAGCCTCGAGGATGAGGGTATCGAGCTTGACAAGTGCGAGCAGATGATTGGCGAGAACGGAGCGGCTCGCGTGACCGTCGTTGACGGTGACCGTGTCTTCCTCGGCTCCAACGAGGGCGGTATCCGTGGCGATGCGCGCTATGTCCTCGATCGCTTTGACCTTTCGTACATGAAGCAGTTCGATGTGGTTCATTCGGGCAACTATTGCTTTACCGAGCGCGAGCTGCCCAAGTTGAAGGCTGCGGGCGTCACGGTCTCTTTTGACTTTTCGGACGACTCCACCGACGAGTACTACGAGCAGATTGCGCCCTACGTCGATTTTGCTTTCTTTAGTGCGGCGGATGCCGCGAGTGAGGACGAGATTCGCGAGCGTCTGGCATGGGTGAAGGGTCTGGGTCCGCGTTTTGTGTCGGCTACGGCGGGCGCCGAGGGCTGCATCGCTTACGACGGCAAGCGTTATTACCGCCAGCTGGCTAAACCGGTAACGGACATGAAGGACACCATGGGGGCGGGCGACTCGTTCCTCACCTCGTTTTTGATGTGCTATCTCGATTCCGCCAAGCGTGGCGAGGATGGCGCCGAGGCCATCGAGCGCGCGCTCGACTTTGCTGCCGGGTTTGCCTCGACCGTGTGCGGCATGGAAGGTTCTTGGGGCCACGGAGCACCAATCGTCGAATAGCTTAAGAAAGCGTACGGCGGTCTGGCTATGAGGCCTTGGACAGCCGATGCAAAACAATAAGCGAAACGCGAAAAGGGGGCTCGCCATGTGGTGGGTCCCCTTTTGAACATTGGAGAAGAGTATGGGTATTAAAGCGTGTGCGGCTGGTTTTTGCTGTGCGGACGTCTATCAAAACATCGGCGTGTTCTATCCGACTGGTAACGGCATTGACTGGGGTATCCATCTTGCACGAATGGGCGTTTCGGTATCCGCCGTGTCGGTTGTCGGCAAGGACGAGTACGGAGACAAGATGAGAGAGGCGCTGGCCGCCGAGGGGTTCGATATCTCACATCTGCGGGTGGAGGATGGCGACACCTCGGTGATGCTCATGGCATTGAAAGACGGCGTCGATCGCGTGCATCTCGAGGCAATCGATGGCGTAATGGAGACATATCGACCGAATGAAGACGACCGGGCGTTTATCCTGGAGCATGACATCATTCATACCGACCTGTTTGGCAATTGTTTGGACCTCCTGCCCGAATGGCATGATGCGGGCAAGACGGTGGTTATGGACTTCTCGGTGTTCAGCCAAGATCCCGAATATGCATGTGAGAATCATTTTCCCTACGTTGACTACGCATTTATGTCGTTTGAAGATGACACTCCGGAGCTGCGGGACTGGGTACGTCACGCGCAGGAATTGGGGCCGCGCGTTGCGGTTGCCACGCTTGGCGAGAAGGGAAGCATTGCCTATGACGGTGAGCGCTTCTATGAGTGCGGGATCGTACCGGCGGAGAAGGTCGTTAATACCGTGGGTGCCGGCGACTCGTATATTGCCGGGTTTACCAAGGGCGTGATCGATGGCCTTGATATTCCGGCGTGTATGAAGGCGGGCGCTGAGCTGTCGTCCCGAGTGATTGGTTCGTTTGAGCCGTACTAGGGTCAAATGCCTGGAAAGGAGTACGAAATGGTTATCGACATGTTGGTTCAGCCCATGCTCTACAGCGAGATCTGTACGCCGGGTGATGAGCCTGATGGATTCGGTTTTTGGTCACGAGAATTTGGTATGGGGCATATGGGCCCCATGGATTGGGATGAGCTTCAAGTCGAGATGGACGTCTGCGATGTGCAGAAGAGCGTGCTCATGCCGCTCGATGTAACCACGGCATGCGGAGGGCATTTTGGCACCAATGACCAGATTGCCATGCTGGTTGCCGCGCATCCCGATCGTCTGTGGGGATTTGCGAGCGTGGATCCGCAGGTGAGCGGTGCCGCAGACGAATTGGAGCGCGCCTTTACCGAGTTGGGGGCAAAGGGGCTTTGCCTGCATCCTGCAAAGCAGGGTTTTGCCCCCGATGATGCTGTGGCCGAGCCGCTTTACGAACTGTGCGAGCGCTATAACAAGCCGGTGGTTTTCCATGCCGGTATGTCTTGGGAGCCGGGCGCAGAGCTATCGCGCAGTAACCCGCTTGCATTTGAGCACACAATCGCAACGCATCCAAATGTGCGTTTTAGTTTGACCCATTTTGGCTGGCCCTGGGTGCGCGAGACCGTGGCGATGCTGCTCAAGTATCCCAACTGCTACGCGGACACCTCTATCACTTACATCGATTCGCCCGAGGAGATGATGCAGCGTCTTTTCACGGTCGATATGGGGCCGCTGTGGTATGAGCGCGCGCTATCGCACCAAGTGATGTTCGCCAGCAATACGCCGCGCTTCCGTGCATTCAAACTCAAGCGGGCGCTCGATACCGTGCCCATGCGCGATGATGCGCGAGAAAGGCTCTACTGGGGTAATGCCCTGCGTTTTCTTGAAGGGGATGAGTGAACATGGTGACGCTCGAGACATTGAGCTATCTATCGACTGCTCCGGACCAGTTCATCGATATTACCGAGGACGTGCACGCTGCCATCGAACGCAGCTCGGTGACCAATGGCTTGGCGGCGATTATTTTGTCGCATACGACCTGCGGAATCGTGGTAAACGAGGGGCTGCCCTGCGTGGAGACGGATCTTATGGAGACGCTTGATCGCATCGCCCCACTCGATGCCCCCTATGCGCATGCACACTTCCTGCCGAGCTATGGAGCCACCGGTAACAACTCCTGTGGGCATATCAAGAGCATGATTTGTGGAAACAGCTGCTTCTTTCCCGTCCAAGATGGCCACATCGTGTGTGGAGGTGCCCAGAACATCTATCTTGCGGAGTTTGACGGTCCGCAGAAGCGAAAAGTGTACGTCGAGGTGCTGGGGGAATAACGTTCCTGCAATAACCCTATGAAGGAGCACGCTATGTCGTTTCTAACCTCGATGTTCAAGACCGAAAAGCCGGTTATCGGAATGCTGCACCTGCGTCCTCTGCCGGGCGATCCACTGTATTACCCGGGCGGAAGCGTGTCGCAGGTCGTGGAAGCCGCCAAGCGCGATCTCGAAGCGTTGCAACGGGGCGGTGTCGATGGCATTTTGATTACCAATGAGCTCTCGATGCCCTATGAGCAGCACGTTTCTCCCTCAACCCTTGCATCGATGGGCTATGTAATCGGGGTTCTGTCCCATGATTTGTCGACCCCTTGGGGAGCTGAAGCTATTTACGATGGTGATGCCACAATCGAGCTGTGCGCTGCCGTCGATGCGCAGTTCACGCGCTGCAATTTTTGCGGTGCCTGGGCCGGTGATCTCGGGCTGATTAACCGAGATTTCGCTCACACCATGCGTCGCAAGACGGCGCTGCGCCTGGACGACCTCAAGCTTTTTCACTTCATCACGAGCGAGGGGGAGGTTTATCTCAACGACCGCACGACTGCGGACATTGCCGATTCACTTCTCTTTAATTGCCTACCGGATGCGATGGTCATCGGCGGTTCGGCTGCCGGTCGTGGTGCTTCGGGCGAGCTTGCCGATGAGGTCCGCGAGCGTGTTGGCGAAGTGCCTGTGGTATGTGGCACCGGTTGTCGCGAAAATACCGTGGCTGACGTATTTGCTCACTACGATGGCGCGTTTGTCGGCACCTGCTTAAAGCGCGACGGAAAGCTGGATGCCCCGGTTGATGTTGAGCGGGTAGTTCGTTTTATGGCTGCCGCTCGTACGGCGCGAGGGGAGTAGGCACCTATGGCGTTCTATCTGGGTATTGATATTGGGACAAGCGCCTCTAAAGGCGTTTTAATCGATGATCGATGCAATATCGTTTGCCAGGCCTCTTGTGGACACGAGACGGACAACCCGCGTGATGGATGGTACCAGCATGATGCGGAGGCAGTTTGGTGGGGAGATTTTTGCCGCTTGTCGCGCGAGCTGGTGGTGCGATCGGGGGTTAATGCGGCGCAGATTGGATGCGTGGGCCTTTCCGCATTGGGTTGCGACTGCGTACCGGTCGATACCGAGTGCAACGCGCTGGCACCCGCGATTTTATATGGAGTCGATGCACGTTCGAAGCCGCAGATTGACGAGCTTCTTTCCGAATATGGGCCAGATCGCGCACGCGAGCTTTTCGGGCACGATCCCTGTTCGTCAGATATTGCTCCAAAGATCTTGTGGTTTAAGGAGAATATGCCCGAGGTGCACGAACGTGCCGCGAAGTTCCTGACGGCGTCATCGTTTCTGTGCGCGAAGTTGACGGGGCGTTTTACGGTGGACCGTTATTTGGCGGAGGATTTTCTTCCCCTATACGATCGCTACACTTGGAAGGTTGATGCTCGGGAATGTGCTCGTTTCTGCCGGCCTGACCAGATGGCGGAGGTAATGTCGGCTACCGATATTGCCGGGGTGATTACGCAGCGTGCGGCTGAGGCGACGGGGCTCGTGGCGGGGACACCTGTCTTGGTGGGAACGGGCGACTCTGGTGCCGAGGCCATTTCGACGGGTGTATTCCGTCCCGGCGATATGATGGTTCAGTTGGGGAGCACGGCGTATTTCATCTACTTAGCTGATCATATGGTCGATGATGCTCGCCTGTGGCCAGGGACGTTTATCATTCCCGGAACTTACGGGATCTGCGCGGGGACCAATACAGCGGGTGCACTCACATCGTGGCTGCGCCAAGAGCTGTATCGCGACGCGGTAGAGGCCGAGGGCCACGGTGGCCCCGATGCATATTCGGTTATGGCGCATGATGCCGCCGATGTGGCGCCGGGTGCCGATGGGCTCCTGTGTCTGCCGTACTTTGCGGGGGAGCGTACTCCGCTCAACGATCCCGAGGCGCGTGGCGTCTTCTTTGGCCTGACCGGAAGGCATACGCGAGCCCATATGGTTCGCGCCGCCTTGGAAGGCGTCGCGTATACCGTTGCATCCCATGTCGACATTATCGAGCGAGAGCATGGACTGCCAATTGGGCGCATTATGCTTGTCGGAGGTGGAACCAAGAATCCAATTTGGATGCAAGCTATCGCCGACGTATGCGGGCGCGAGGTCTCGGTTGCCAAGGTTACGGTGGGCGCATGCTTCGGTGATGCTATTATGGCAGCTCTCGCAGGTGGCGCCTATACATCATGGGATGAACTCGCCCGAGTCCTTGGCGTTGCGCAAACAATCGTGCCCGATATGACTGCCCACGAGCTATATGCGTCGCGTCGTCATATCTTTGACGAATTGTATACACGCAACCGTGATCTCATGCACGAATTGGTGTAATGCCGCCGAACTGTACCGCCTTCCAATAAGGACTGCGTTGTGCGATTCGCATGTCCCTTGGCATTTTTGCCCACAGGGGTTAGCGAAGGTCAAAAAACAGAGCGCGCATTTGCTAAAACTGCCGATTCGATGTGCTTTATGTCACATTTTTTGAGCGAGGCGATGCGTTCTGAGGTCCTTGTGAGCGATCTGATGAGCGATTGCGCGCTTGTTTCTGTGTTTGGCTCGGCCGGCGCATCGGTCTCGAGCAGTAGACGGTCGAGTGGAATCTGTCGTGTGTATTCGCGTCCTCGTTTAGATGCGAGCATGCGTTCGTTGACGGAAAAATAGCAGCCCGCATTACGCGCGCGGACGAGTTCGTCCGAAGTGCCGCTAAACCAGTGGAAGATGATGGCGGGGGAGTTGGGGCTTGGGGTGAGTAACCCATATGACTCAAGGGCGTCCAGTACGGTTCCTGCCGAACGAACAGCGTGAATTGATATCACGCGCCCGGCAAGAGGATAGTGCACGAGTGCATTACAGAGCTGGTCGAGCGCCTGTGTTTGTAGCGGCTCGCTTCCGGCACAGCGCGCGGAAAAGTCGAGTCCGACCTCGCCGATAAAGCGCTCTTGTGCGGCGACCTTGCAAAGCAGATTGATTTCGGCGGCACCGCATCGTCCGTCGGCGAGCCACCAGGGATGGAGGCCGATGCCCGCGATAATGTTTGGGTATCGGCTGGCCCGCTTTTTTGCTGCCGCGAAGTCGCGTGGGTCGACCCCGCAGTCAAAGAGCCCCAGACCCAACGCCGCCGACTCACTGGCTGCAGCATCGGGGCTGAGCATCAAATCAAGATGACAATGCGTGTCAAAGAATCGCGGTTCCATCGCAGGGCATCCTGCTAGTCCAAGCGCTGGCCGTCGGCGCGCACGCGCTCGCACCCGCGCCCGCTGATCTGACGGATAACCTCGCCGGCGATCATCTGACCCATGATGGGCGGCATAAAGCTGGCGGTACCCAACTCGGTACGCTCGTGGATGTTGGACGGGTCGCGGGGTTGGGTTTTAACCGATTCCTCACAGCTAAACAGCACGTGCAGGCTCTTGATTTCGCGCTTCTTACATTCTTTGCGCATAATGCGGCTCATAGGGTCGCGCACGGTGTCAAAGATGTCGGCAAAACGCAGGCATTCGGGATGAAGTTTGTTGGCCCCGCCCATGGAGCTAACCAAACGAACGCCATGGTCCTGAGCATATTTGGCAATGGTGAGCTTGGCCGAGATGGTGTCGATGGCGTCGACGACGTAGTCGAGCTTGCCATCCGTCTGCTCCAAAACGCCCGCGAAGAAATCATCGATGTTGTCGCTCAGCAAGTATTCGGTGCGTTTGATAACGGTGGCGGCGGGATTGATGTCGTGGATCATGGCTTCCATAACATCGACCTTGCGCTTGCCGATGGTGCTGTGAAAGGCGATAGCCTGGCGATTGATATTGCTGGGCGCGACGATGTCCTTGTCCAGAATGACGAAATGACCAATGCCGCCGCGGGCGAGCGCCTCGCAGCAATTGGACCCCACACCTCCGCAGCCGAGCACCAGCACCGTAGCATCGGCGAGCTTATCGAGTGCCTCGCGGCCCATGATGATCTCGAGCTTGGTGTCGCGTGTCTCGACGAGGGCGGCAGCGGTTTCGGTCATAGACATCCTCCGATGGGGAAGCGAATCGTGTTTTAGCTATTGCCATTATAGGTGTTATCGCGATTCCATTTGAGCCCTTGGGCTTGTTGAAATGGGATCGGGGTTCGCATAAGATGAAGCAGATGGCACCCGTTGCAGCGGGTTGGCCAACTCCCAAACACGTTTGTAGCGTGAGAAGTGGCCGTCTTCGCATTACGCGGAGGCGGCTATTTTTTTGAGTACAAGATTAGATAGTTAGACAAACATCTAAATATCGAGTATAGTGTGCGCGTCATGAGAGATGATGAGAGGAGGTCTTATGCCGGGAGAGGGTTTTAAGGCGCTTGCCGATCCAACGCGACGGCGCATTTTGGAGTTGCTGCGCGAGGGCAATTGCACGGCGGGGGAGCTTGCCGAGCATTTCGATATCAGTAAGCCGTCGCTAAGCCATCACTTGGCGACGCTCAAAAACGCCGGGTTGGTGACCGACGAGCGCCATGGCCAAAACATCGTATACAGCTTAAACACCACCGTCATGCAGGATTTAATTGGCTGGTTTATGGGCTTTACAAACACGGAAGGTGATAAGGATGAATAACGAAAACAAGGGCATTCACCCCACGGGGGTATCGTCGCGCGTGTGGATTGTGCTGGTCGCTCTGTGCGTCGCTAATGTCGTAGCGCACCTCATGGTGATGCCGAGCTTGCCTGCGCAGATTCCCACGCACTGGGGCGCGAACGGCGCCGTCGACGGTTGGGGTCCTAGCTGGATGGCCTCCGCGCTCGGCGTGCTGCCTCTGGCGCTTCTCGCAATGTTCTGCGTGGTGCCGCGCATCGACCCCAAAGGTGAGGCATATCGAACCTCGGGCAAGTTCTATCAGGGCTTCGTAATCGCCTTCACCTTGTTCATGTGCGCCATAAGCTGGCTGGGAGAGCTTACGGTCTGGGGCGTGGTGCCGGCGGTCGGTTCGGTCAACGTGCTGATTTCCGGTGCTGTCGGTTTGCTGTTCATCGGCGTAGGCAACTACTTGCCGCGTGTGAAGCAGAACTATACGCTCGGTATCAAGACGCCCTGGGCGCTTGCCGATCCCGAGAACTGGCGCCGTACGCAGCGTTTTGGCGGTGCCTGCTTTATGGTGCTGGGCGTTGGCCTGATTGTGATGGGCGTGGCGGGTAGCGTGCTTTCGAGTGAAGTCGTCGCCGCGGTGATTGCGGTTCTGGCGTTTGGTTCAGCTGGAGCTGCCTACGTCTATTCGTATCTGCTGTGGCGCAAATCGCAGCGAGCCGCTCGTTAAGGTTGCGGAAAACTAGCGTACGCAGTTCATAGTATGTTCCGGGGGATTTTTCCCAGGTAGTATTAGGGGGTGTGGGCAACCATGCCCCTTTTTCGTTTAGTTTCAGAGCTGGTTTCCTCATTTCGTTTCCACTAAAGCGAATCAAGAATAGGGAAACAGAAGGTAGAAAGGATAAAACAGGCAAATGGCGGAGTTTATCTACCAGATGTATCAGGCTCGTAAGGCCCATGGCGACAAGGTAATCCTTGACGACGTGACCCTGAGCTTCTACCCCGGTGCCAAGATCGGCGTCGTGGGCCCCAACGGCATGGGTAAGTCGACCCTGCTCAAGATCATGGCCGGTATCGAGGAAGTCTCCAACGGCGATGCCAGGCTTACCCCCGGCTACACCGTGGGCATCCTGCAGCAGGAGCCGCCGCTCGATGACGACAAGACCGTCATCGAGAACGTGCGCATGGCGTTTGGCGACATGATCGCCAAGGTCGATCGCTTCAACAAGATCGGCGAGGAGATGTGCGACCCGGATTGCGACATGGACGCCCTCATGGCCGAGATGGGCAAGCTCCAGGACGAGATCGATGCCGCCGACGGCTGGGATATCGATTCCAAGCTCGGCCAGGCCATGGACGCCCTGCAGCTGCCCGATTCCGACATGCCGGTCAACGTGCTCTCTGGCGGCGAGCGCCGTCGCGTGGCCCTGTGCAAGCTGCTGCTCGAGGCTCCCGACCTGCTGCTGCTCGACGAGCCCACCAACCACCTGGACGCGGAGTCGATCCTGTGGCTCGAACACTTCCTGCACAACTACCAGGGCGCGGTGCTTGCCGTCACGCACGATCGCTACTTCCTGGATAACGTTGCCGAGTGGATCTGCGAGGTCGACCGCGGCCACCTTTATCCCTACAAGGGCAACTACTCCACGTATCTGGAGACCAAGGCCGCGCGTATCGAGGCGCAGGGCAACCGCGATGCCAAGCTCGCCAAGCGCATGGAGGCCGAGCTCGAGTGGGTACGCAGCTCGCCCAAGGCTCGCCAGGCCAAGAACAAGGCCCGTCTGGCTCGCTACGAGGAGATGGAGGCCGAGGCCCGCGCAAGCCAGAAGCTCGACTGGACCGACATCCGCATCCCTGTGGGTCCGCGTCTGGGCAACAAGGTGCTCGAGGCCCATCACCTGCACAAGGAGTTCGATGGCCGCGTGCTCATCGACGACCTTTCATTCACCCTGCCGCGTAACGGCATCGTGGGCGTCATCGGCCCCAACGGTGTCGGCAAGACCACGCTCTTCAAGACCATCGTGGGTTTGGAGCCGCTGACTTCGGGCGAGCTCGAGGTGGGCGAGACCGTCAAGATTTCTTACGTCGACCAGAACCGTTCCGGCATCGACCCCGATAAGAACCTATGGGAGGTCGTCTCGGACGGCCTGGACCACATGATGGTCGGCGAGACCGAGGTTCCGAGCCGTGCTTATGTGGCGAGCTTTGGCTTTAAGGGCCAGGACCAGCAGAAGCGCGCTGGCGTACTCTCCGGTGGCGAGCGCAACCGTCTGAACCTGGCGCTCACGCTCAAGCAGGGCGGCAACCTGCTGCTCCTCGACGAGCCTACGAACGACCTCGACGTCGAGACGCTGTCCTCGCTCGAAGCGGCGCTGCTCGAGTTCCCGGGCTGCTCGGTGGTCATTAGCCACGACCGTATGTTCCTAGACCGCGTCGCCACGCACATCCTGGCGTGGGAGGGCACCGACGAGAACCCGGGCAACTGGTATTGGTTCGAGGGCAACTTCGAGGCCTATCAGGCCAACCGCATCGAGCGCCTGGGCGAGGACGCAGCCCAGCCGCATCGTATTCACCGCAAGCTCACGCGTGACTAGTAGCAAGTAGAAAGGCCGCCAGCAAGGGCGGCCTTTCTTGTAGCAATTGCACTGCAGCTATGCCCTGGCTGCTGGTTTGATTCATAATCAAAGTCATCTCTTTGGGATTAAAGCCCGTTTTTGCTATGAGTGATTTTCTAATTCCGTTTAAAACGTAAAGACGTATTGGGTTACAAGGACATAAGCAAATCGAATTGAAATATAACCAGTGCTGTAACGTTACAAAAAAGGTTATAGAATAGGAGTATCTTATAAGTCGCTCCTCTAGAAAGAAGAACATATGCTTTCGCGTCGTCGTTTTCTGCAACTTGTCGCGTCTTCAATTGTCGCCTTAGCCGCACGTCCGAAAGAGGTTTTTGCTTCGACGGGCAATATTGATGGTGAGCAGATACAATTTACTTCAGAAATTGCGCAAGAGCTTGCCGATAAATATATAAAGGGACTCCTCGGCTCTTCGTATACGCCTTCTGACCCTATTCCTTTTGTAGACGTTGATGGGTCCCCGCTTGGCTACATTGTTCCGGTTGTGACATTCAATAGAGCCGCGGGCTATTTGGTTTTAGATGCTTCAGATGATGAAATACTTACGGGATATCGTTTTGGTGACGGCTTAGTCAGCCCTATGGATCGGGGAGGAGATCTTGGTGTTGAGTCTTATTCTTTCAATAACCCAGTCGTAATGATCAATCCGTTCGAATTCGGTGTGCAATCTTTGGACGGTTCAATAACAACAAATTGCGGAAGAACAATCCCGGCTGTTTCCATAGAAGGACGGCCTGTCGTTTTATCGAATAAACCTTCAAGCTGGAACGATGTCGTAATTTACGCAACTCAAATGCAGGATTACACAGTATCTGGATTTCGTTCCATTTCTCAGTTTATGTCATATGATGAAAGCGAGATTAAGAGGCTTACTGCCCACTATGCTTGTATGGTGACAGCTTTTTCGAACGTTGCGGAACTGTATGGCATTGCCAATTTATATAGCGACCCTTCGCAATATATGCAGATATGGAATTACACCAATACCCATGCTCTTTCCGATGAAGAACAGACTGTTCCCGGCGTTGTTTTGGGCGGAACGCCGATATCAACCTGTGCAACGGGGTTTACAAATTACTGCGCAAGCAGAGGAAGTACTCTTATCGCCCGCACTGTCTCCTCTCCGGCTATCGCGAGCATTCAAAATGAGATTAACTCTAATAGACCGAATGTTTTACATGCGAGTTTGTACAACGGATCAGCCCATTCTGTAACAGCGGAGGCTTACGCCACACTTACTGGTAAGAAAACTGGAGAGACAAGGCAGATGATTGGCATAGCGGACGGCTGGAATTCATCTTTATCCTTCCTGAAGTATGATCAGAGCTATTATGCGTGGACTTATGGAACGACTTTTTCGAAGTAGGGCGATTCGTCTAGCTCTGTCTTTGGTGCTGATGGCTTCATTGGTGGGCTGTTCAACAAAGGAAGAGATATCGCGCGGAGGTTCCGGAGAAGTGACTGCGACAGACTCAGGTTCATTAGAAATAGCTGGCGGGCATGCCGATGTGATGTTACAAGGAAAAGGCGTGCTTAGGTCGATTGATGCTGAAGACGCTGTCTGCTCAATAGAGGATTTGAAGACAGGTGAAACTGCATCGTACCGAGTTTCAGATAATGCTGCGAATATGATTGAGTCGATACCGACTGGAGCGCAGGTTTCTTTTAGATACTTTGCTCCGCAACTTGAGGATGAGCTTGCTTCTCTGGCGTCTATATGCGCCGATGACAACTAAAAGGCCTGAATTCAAACGGCCTCGGATGGTCAATTGGCTATCCGAGGCCGTTTTTTACTCGACCGGGGCTTCGACCTTGTCGATGGCCCAGGTGGCTCCGAGGCCGCCGGTGGTGTTGCGGCGAATGCGGACGGTGACTTCCTGACGTTTGCCGGCCTGCGTGTAGCGCAGGGGGAAGCTTGTGCGGTTTCGCGCGGCCTCGATGGTACCGCGCTCGCGGGCGATCCAGTAGTACTCGCCGACGATGCCGAGCGTGTCGGCGCCGTAGGGGAGATAGGTCGACAACTGGTGCAGAAGCGGGCCGGGGCAGAAGACCTCGGTTGCGAAATCGACGGGGAAGTCCTTGGGGATGGCGGGCGCTGCAGGTGCGGGGGCTGGGGCCGCTGCGGGTAGCGAAGCCGGTGCGGATGCGGGTATTTGGTCGCAAGCGGCGGCGGGCATGGATTCGATGACGGGTGCGGGCTCCGGCGTTACTTTCGGCTTGATCTCGGAATCTGCGGGCTTCACGGTGACGGGTGCGTCTGCAACTGCGGTTTCAACCTCAACCTGCGTCGCGTTCTCATTCTCGACGCTCGACTTTGCCTCGATGGGCGTGGATGCCATGGTGGTGATGCCAGCGTTGGCGTTCTCGGGGTCATAGACGACCGTAAGCGAGATGGCAGGCTGCGGCGTCTCGGGTTCCGGCGTCGACTCGGTAGCGTCTTGATCGGCGGACTCGTCGGGTTGATTGTCCTCGGCCTCGTCGCCAAAGACATCGCTGTTTTGGAACGCAGGCGTCTCGGATTGGTCAGCGGCTTCTTCGGTTGTCGACTTGGGAGCCTCGTTGAGCTCCGCAGCGGCTTCCTGTTCTGACATGACTTCGGGATCGGTCATGGCGGCGATTTCGGTTTCGGCTTCTGCTGCCACCTCAATAGCGACTTCGATCTCTGTCTCGGGCTCGGGTTCCGGCACGGCTTCAACCATGGCTTCCGGCTCGGTGCGCTTTACGTGCTTGGGGCGCACAGCCTTGAGGTCCTTCTCACCGCGCTTCTTCTTTTTGTACGACTGCTTGGCTCCCTTGGCAGCCTTGGGCTTGTCCTCTCCCTTGGCAAGTGCGGCATCCCATGCCTCGTTGGCGATGACGGTGGCATACAGGCGACCGCCCTTAAAGACAGTCAGCTTAATGCAGTCGTCGAGTTCCTCGAGCAACTCGCGCGTGGACTCGAAGCCCAGGTCATAAGCAGTCATGTCGCCAACGGCGAGAGCCTCTTCGACCTGCGTCATAAACGTTTGCTTGCCGCATCCAATCGCATCGCGTAGCAGGCGATACAGATAGATGTGGTTGCCCAGCGAAAGCGTGGGCCTAACTATTGTCTTGCTCATGGCAAATCTCCTCTTTACACATGTAAAGCATCTTACCATCGCATAGCGTTCGCCATGGCGGCGCCCAAGGCAAACGGGCGCGAACCGCTGTCGATTCGCGCCCGTTATACAGGTTGCCTATCTGGGGATGCAGTGCCTAGTTGCCCGATGTCGTGCCTTGGCTTGAACTGTCAGATGCCGTGCCGGACGCGGTTCCGCTCGAGCTGTTGGTGTTGCTGTTGTCGGTAGATCCCGTACTCGGTGTATTGCCATTCGCCTGGTCGCCCGTGCTCGGTTGAGAGCCGTCAGTCGTTTGGCTTGAGTCAGTCGTGCCGGATTGCGTGCCGCTGTTGTTCGCAGAGGAATCGACGCCCTGCGATTGGTTTTGGGTGTTCGAGGACGAATTGGCAGAGGTAGAACTGTCTTGCGTATCGTCCGTCTGTGCCTGCTGATCTTGCGACTGGGTGTTGCCATTTGCATCGCTCTCGGTCGTGCGCGACGACAGGATTGGCTCGGGACGCTCGCCCAGACCCTCACCGGCAGTGGTGATAAGGATGGCGCCGGCGCAGGCGATGACCGCGACGATGGCGATAGCGATCGAGAAGACGATGACCTTCTTTTGCGTCTGGCTGCGCTCAGCCGCCGCCTTGGCGCGCAGGCTGTTGGGAGCGACGCGCGCCGTGGTCGCGCGTCCCGCAACCTGGCGCATCTCCTGCGTGGTTGCGGCGCCACCTAGGTGCTCCTCGACATTGGGCTCAACGGGCTCGTAGGCGCCGGTAGGGTAGTCGACAGCGGCATGCGTGCCCTTGATTGCTTCGGCGCTGGCGGAGATAAAGTGGCGATAGACCTGCGAGGACACAACAGTGATGACTGAGCTCACGGCGGCACCAATCACCGAGCCGGCAATGCCGATCTTTGAAGCAAGCGCCACGCTCGTGGCGGCAGCTGCGGCGCCGGCGATGATCTGGGGAATGGAAATGTCGTCGAAAAGGCCCTTTTTGGGCGCAATGGCCATGGTCTGTCCGATGGAATGGTTCTCGTGCACGCCGTTGTTGAGCGCGGCCGGTGTCATGACGCGCGTGCGCGGCGCGTCGGTGTACTTGGTTGTCATACGGGGCCCTCCCGGTTCGTTTAGTGCTACAACAAGTTGTTTAGCCCCAAGGGTACCCATCTCGTGTGGACCGAAGATGGACTCGCCCGCAACATCACCAACTCACCAAAGCCGCGAAGCTTCTCCTCAAGCTTGTCAAATGAAGACGGGGAGACGGGGAGAATCGTCCGGTTGTCGGAAGGAAGGTTGACCGGATTTGAATTCCCGTGGAATAATCGAGCTCGCGGCGCTGGTGCTTGCGCCGGGTAGGGAGCGTCATGAAAATCCTCAAGCGGATCAACAACAATACGGTTATCTGCGTAAACGCCAAGGGCCGTGAACTCGTGGCAATTGGCCGCGGTATCGGGTTTCCCAATGGCCCCGATGAGGTCACACTCGATAAGATCGAGCGAACCTTCTACGGTGTCGACTCGCGCTACCTAGCGCTGCTCGACGAGATCGATCCTCAGGTGATGGAGTTCTCCGCCCAGATTGCCGATATCGCCCGTTCCAACATCTCGCGTGAGCTCTCGGCAAACCTTCCCTTTACCATGGCTGACCATATCGCCTTTGCCATCAAACGCTGCCGCGAGCATATGTTTGTGCAGATGCCGCTCTCCTATGATGTGCAGCAGATGTACCCCATTGAGTACAAGATCGCCAAGTTCGCGATCGAGGGCATCAATCGCGGCTTCAACGTCAAGATGCCGCGGGGGGAGGCGAGCGGTATCGCGCTCTGTATCGTCAACAGCGTGGTCGCCTCGTCTTCAAAGGCCAAATCCAATACGGTGCGTAAGGACGAGGTGATGCTCGAGAGCTTCACCAAGATTATCGAATCCGAGCTGGGGGTTTGCGTGGACCGCGACGGCTTTGACTTTTGCCGTTATGCCACGCACGTGCGCTACCTGTTAGAACGCGTGCAGACAGGAGAGCCCCTCAACACGGAGAACGGCGCGCTTTACGGACCGCTCTGCGAGCAGCATCCCGACGTGGCCGTGTGCGTCGACCGCATGGCCGCGCTTATCGAAGAGCGCTTTGACGCCGGGCTCGCCGATGAAGAGAAGGTCTACCTGATGCTCCACGTCAATCGCGTCTGCGCGGGATCTAGGTCCTAATCGACCGCTCGCCGCTGAAGTTTGACCGTTGGCCGGTTTCGACTTTCGTAAAAGCAACTGTTGGATGTAGTTTCATAGTCACATAAGGTGTTATTCGAGAAGAGCCTCGAAGCATGACGTAGACAGTTCCCTGTCCGCTTTGTGCTTTGGGGCTCTTCTGTTTTTGTCTTCTTCTTGCTTTTCTCGATTTGCCTCGTGTCAGGCCTGCCGTAATCGGTTCTTCGCGTGTGCGCAAACGGGAAGACAGAAAAGCAAGGGAGTTCAGCTATGACTGACAATAAGAAAATCGCCGCGGACGTGCTCGAGGCCGTCGGTGGCAAGGAGAACGTGACGTTTGTTGCGCACTGTATGACGCGCCTGCGTTTTAACCTCAAAGATATCGATGCCCCCGATATCAAAGAAGTGAAGAAGATTGGCGGTGTGTTGGGTGCTCAAATCTCCGGAGGGCAGTTCCAGGTAATCGTGGGCCAAAACGTGCCCAAGGTTTATGACGAGCTCTGCAAGATCGGCGGCTTTGCCAAGCAGGACGCCATCGACGAGAACCTTGATGCTCCTAAGCAGAAGCTCACACCTAAGGTTATTGGCAATAACATCCTCAACTACCTGTCAAGCTCCATGGTGCCTATGATCCCCGTCCTAATGTGTGCTGGCCTGTTCAAGACCGTAGCGGTGGTGCTGGGACCTACGATGGCGGGCGTGCTGTCCGACACAAGCGACCTTTATGTTCTGATGAACATGGTTTATGACGCAGCGTTCTATTTTATCCCCATCTACCTTGGCTATAATGCGGCTAAGAACATTGGCGTAACGCCTGTCCTCGGTGCCTTTATGGGCGGCATTCTTATCGACCCGACCATGATTCAGCTTGCGACCGATGGAGCTCAGTTCTCCGTTTATGGCATTCCCTGCGTCGCCGCAAACTACACAAAGACGGTCCTTCCCATTCTTCTGTCCGTGTGGGCGATGAGTTATATCGAGCGCTTCTTCCGCAAATATGTGCCAGATACCCTTTCAACGGTTTTCGCGCCTTTCCTTACCATGGTCGTCGCTGTTCCTGTGTCTCTCTGCGCTCTCGCCCCTGTTGGTTCATGGGCCGGTAATGCCCTCGCCGCCGGTTTTGAGTTCCTTGGTACTTCCGGTGGTATCGCCGCCATCCTCGGAGGAGGTATTCTGGCGGGTCTTTGGTGCCCAATGATTATTACCGGCATGCATGTGGCGGTTGCGATGATTGCCATCGCTAACTATATGACTGTGGGAACCGACAGCTTTGTTTTGGTTGCGACGGGCGTTAGCCTTTGGGCGACCTTCGGCTGCGAGGTGGCGACCTGGCTCAAGCTGTGCGATAAAGACGAGAAGAGCATGGCATTCGGCTATTTGGTCGCAAACATTGTCGGAGGCGTCGGCGAGCCTTTCATCTACGGCATGATGCTGCGCTATCGCCGCGTGTTTGTCTGGAAGATTATCGGATCCTTTGTTGCCGGTGCGCTTGCAATCGCTCTCGGAGCCACGGTTTATACTGCCGGCGCGGCATCTAACTTCTTGGAGTTCCTCGCGTTTGCGGGCGGCGGGACCCAGAATCTCATCAACTTTGGAATCGCTGCTGGTGCAGGCTTCCTTGTGAGCGCCTTGGGCACGTATTTCCTGGGCTTTACGGCGGATGAGCTCGAGAATGGTCCCGTTTCCGAGCGTTAAGTTTTCTACGGCCTGCGTGTGGCAGGACGCATTGGAAGGGCGTCCATGACGCCCTTCTCTTTTTGTATTTCTATTTCCGATGTTTGGGCGGCGTGTGCCGCGAAGAGTTGGAGTTGGAATGAACATAGAGTTTGGAATCTCGAAGATTGACGTAACACCCCAGTCTCCTTGCCGCATGGGCGGCTACAACAGAAAAGGTGCCTGGACGGATGTTCTTGATCCTATTGAGGTCAACGCTAGCGCTGTCTGTGTTGATCTTGTCCCGTTTATTCTTATCGAGCTCGATTCAATAATGGTGTCGAAAGATTTTTCCCTTTCGGTCAAGAACGCCGTATCGTCAAAAACGGGCATCGATTCGAGCAATATCGTCGTCGCATGCATTCATACCCATTCTGCACCATGCTATTTTAAGCTTGCCTACGAGGACACGTTACCTGAAACCGAATTGACGAGTGATTTGATTGGCTTGGCTACCGAGGCGGCGGTATCTGCATGGGCGTCCAGGTCGAAGGCGACCGTATCGATGGAGATGTTAGGCATCGAGGGACTGTACGGGAATCGAAATGTTCAGGGCGGTCCGGCCGATAAACAGGTAAGTATTTTCTCGTTTGAGGACGCTCAAGGTGGTCGCCCAATTGGAAAAATGCTGTTCATGTCCGCTCATCCTACCATCCTTAATGGGAAAAGCGCCGTCCTCTCTGCTGATTTGATTGGGCATGTCAGGCAGCGTTTGGAGAGGAAATATGGCTGTCCTGTACTTTGCGTCAACGGAACGTGCGGGGATGTGTCGACGCGTTTCTATCGGCAAGGGGAGGGAGTTGCCGAACTCGAGCGTACGGCTAACGAACTTTGCGCTCAAATTGAATCCAAGCGTGAGCGCGCGGCACTCAGAGTTGATACTCCGCGTTGGGGCTCTATCAGCATGAAGAGTGTCTACGATGCAAAAACAGATCCGGATTGGATCGAGATGACCAATCGGATAGAGGCTATGGATGCGAGCCCGATGCGAGACCTTCTCCTTAAGCGGCAACAGCTTAAGCTCTCGATGGGGAAAATCGAGCTTGAGCTTCCGAGCCAGTTTGCGGTAATTGGTAACTGCATTTTTATCACGATGCCATGCGATACGTGTAGCACATTAGGCTTGGATTTTAAGAGGGCGTTTAGCCAATACAACGTCTTTGTTATCGGCTATGCGAACACGTACTGCAACTACCTTGTGCCTCAGGAAGACTACGGCAAGTATTTTGAAACCTACAACTCGCGAACGCCGCGCGGGGTTGCCGATGCGTTCGTTGCGCGAATCATTCAGGCGGTCGGTGCCGCGCTATAGCAGGCGCTATAGACCATCGTGGTAGATGAACCGGTCAGGATTATACGGAGCATGTATTGTGTCAATCATTGAACCTCTCATCCAACAAGTCCTTATCATGTTTTTGCTCATGGGAATGGGCTACGCTCTAAACCGCTTGGGCATATTGAGCGAGCAGGCTGCAATAGAATTCGGAAAGTTGCTCATCAACCTTGTGATTCCCGCAATCATTCTCAAATCATTTTGGATCGAGTATTCGTTTCAGAGGATGTATGAGTTGGGAATGACCTTAATGCTGTCGGCGGCGATGTTGTTGCTCGCTTGCGTTGTTGCCCGCCTGTTGTTCAGGGGCCGTCCCATCGACATTTTTGCTGCGGCATTCTCGAATGCTGGATTTGTGGGAATACCCCTTGTTGAAGCGGCGCTTGGAAAAGATGCCGTGTTTTTCATCACGTGCATGATCGCTCTTCTCAATGCCATGCAATGGACATACGGGCAGTATCTGCTGTCGGGGTCTAAAAAATGTATGAGTCCTAAAGCGATCCTGACAAGTCCAATGGTCATGGCTTTATTGGGCGGTTTCTTGATTTTTATCCTTCGTGTCCCAACGGTCCCTCTGGCACAGTCAGTGCTTTCGTATATCTCGGGGCTCAACACTCCGCTAGCAATGATGACTCTCGGTATCTATCTTGCTCAGTCTGATTTGATGGCGCTCCTGAGGGCGAAAAGCTTGTTTGCCGTCTCATCGGTCAGGCTGCTTGTCATTCCGATTCTTTCGCTCCTGTTCCTATGTCTCTTTCCATGTGATAGGTCAATTAAGATGGCGCTGCTGATTGCAGCTGCGACCCCCACCGGCGCGAATGTAGCTATCTTTGCCCAGCAGCATAATAAGGACTATCGATATGCATGTGGAACAGTCTGTGTTACCACCCTTCTGTCTATGTTCACTATGCCAGCGATAGTGTCCTTGTCTCAGCTAGTGTTCTAGGCGCTATGCCACGCACCTGCGGATGAACGCTTCGTGGCGGTCGATTATGGCCGGGGCCCAACAATCCGGACCGCCGTCGATCGTGCTGGCAACAGATGCCATCAACTCATCAAGGGGGCTTGCTATCATTGGTGCACTAGCTTGATGCTAAACTGAATTAATGATTGCGAGGTGGTTTACGTGATGTACCCGTATATGACATTCGAAGATGGTACCGAGGTCATTCATTCTGACCTGATCACAGATGGCGATATCGAAAAGGTCATCGTGCATTTTGAACGACCGACGGCAGAGGGTTTCGACTCCGCTCGTTGCGAGCTGCCTTCTTACAATTGGACCATGTGGGAGGGGCGTTTTACCGACGAGGAGAAGCGAGGTTTTGAGACTTTTCTGAGCAATAACGCCCATCTGCTGTATCGCTACGCCGCAAACGGAGGAGCTAAAGTTGCCTAGCCTTTTTCTTATTGGCGGCTATCGGGTCTTCTTTTGGTCCAATGAAGCGGGCGAGCCAATCCATGTCCATGTTTGCAAGGGGGCGCCTTCAGATAACTCGGCCAAAATCTGGCTGACTCGAAGAGGTGGCTGCATTGTCGCTAATAACAAAGCGAAGATCCCCCGGAGCACGCTTGATGACCTCTGTGAAATCATCGCCGCTCAGCATGAATTGATTTGCTCTAAATGGAAGGCATTTTTCCTTGTGGACGAGATCTCGTTCTACTGCTAAACGTCATCCCGGCTTCTCTTTTCCAATTTTAATCATGAGCTTGTCCCATCTGTGCTGATTGAACTTGACAGTACAATGGAGGCGGACTATATCGTCGCCGCTCGTTGCGGCTAACGGATGTGCTGGAGCTCGCATGAACGATTTTCTAAACGGTCAAGTTGAGAACGACGGTTTTTTGCGCGTGGCAGCGGCCTCGCCCAAGATTCGCGTGGCCGATGTTGAGGGCAATGCCGAGGTTGCGCTGGCGGCTGTTCGCGATGCTGCCGGGCGTGGCGTTCGCGCGCTGGTGTTGCCCGAGCTTAACCTAACCGGCTATACCGCGGCCGACCTGTTCCATAACCGCACATTGCTGCATGCCTGCGAGGCTGCTCTGGTGCATATCCTCGATGAAACCCGCGAGCTGCCGATTGTCTTTACCGTCGGCCTTCCCGTTGCGGTGGCCGAAAACATCTACAACTGCGCGGCCGTGTGCTGTGCGGGCGAGCTTTTGGGCCTCACGGCCAAGAAGTATTTGCCCAACTATGGCGAGTTCTATGAGCGCCGTTGGTTTGCTCCGGCGCCTGCGGATCCCGTGTGGGTTGAATTTGCCGGTCAGGGTCCGGTCCCGCTGGGTTCGGGGCTTGTCTACCGCTGCTGTGATGAAGGTGCCGAGGATATGGTGCTGGGCGTTGAGGTCTGTGAAGACCTGTGGGTGCCGGCGCCCCCTTCGACCGAGATGGCGCTTGCCGGTGCGACGGTGATTCTCAACCCGTCGGCCTCGGATGAGATTATCGGTAAGGCAGACTACCGCCGCAGCCTTATCTCCAATCAGAGTGCGCGCCTGTACTGCGCCTATGCCTATGCGGACGCGAGTGAGGGCGAGTCCACGACCGATATGGTCTTTGCGGGTGAGAACCTCGTCTACGAAAACGGCTCCAAGCTCGCCGCGACCAAGCTGCTTACCTGCGACATGGCCATCGCCGACGTCGATCTTGACCGCCTGGTTGCCGAGCGCCGTCGCTCGACGACGTGGACACGCGCGGACGATGCGCTGGAGGCCACGACCGTTGAGTTTTCGTTTGAGGGCGTGCTGGCCAAAGAGCCTGTTCTGCGCGATGCCTGCGATATCGACCGCGTTTTCCCTCGCGCGCCTTTTGTGCCGGCCGACCACGGTGATCTGGCCGAGCGCTGCGAGACTATTCTCAATCTGCAGACTGCTGGCCTCAAGACTCGCCTTGCCCATACGGGCACCAAGGCGGCCGTCATCGGCCTTTCGGGCGGCCTCGATTCCACGCTGGCGCTCCTCGTGACCGTGCGTGCGTTCGACGCCTTGGGCCTGCCGCGCACCGGTATCACGGCCGTGTCCATGCCCGGCTTTGGCACGACGCACCGCACCAAGTCCAATGCCGAGTCGCTCGCTCGCGACCTAGGCGTGAGCTTTCGCGAAGTCTCGATCCATGCAGCCGTGGAGCAGCATTTTAAGGACATCGAGCACGATCCGACCGTCCAGGACGTGACCTACGAGAACAGCCAGGCCCGCGAGCGTACGCAGATTCTGATGGACCTGGCCAATCAGGCCGGCGGTTTTGTCATCGGCACGGGCGACCTGTCGGAGCTGGCGCTCGGCTGGGCTACCTACAACGGCGACCACATGAGCATGTACGCCGTCAACGCGAGCGTGCCCAAGACGCTTGTGCGCCATCTGGTGCGCTATGCCGCTGATGTTTTTGGCGGGCGTATTGCCGAGGTCTTGCTCGATATCCTCGATACGCCGGTGTCCCCCGAGCTTCTGCCGCCCACGGGCGACGGCGAGATTGCGCAGAAGACTGAGGATTTGGTGGGCCCGTACGAGCTGCACGACTACTTCCTCTACTACCTGCTGCGTTTTGGCTTTGAGCCGGGCAAGATCTACCGCATGGCGCTCAAGAGCTTCGAGGGCGCCTACGACGTCAAGACTGTCCACACGTGGTTGCGTACGTTCTACCGTCGCTTCTTTGCCCAGCAGTTTAAGCGCAGCTGCCTGCCCGATGGTCCCAAGGTGGGCTCGGTGACGCTCAGCCCGCGCGGCGATTGGCGTATGCCGAGTGACGCCAGCTCGCGACTGTGGCTTGCGCAGATCGACGCGCTTAATGCAATTGACTAAGGTTGGCTAAATTGAACCAATGCGGGGGTTGCAAGCGTTACACTTTTGCAATCTGATGGCCCGTATCGCGCGGCGCTCTTGTCGGAGCGCCGCGTTTTTCATATCGAAAGGTGGCACCATGCAGGCATCGCAGCGTCTCGACCGCTTTGGCGCGGAGGTCTTCGCCTCGCTCAACAACAAACTGCTTGCGCTGAAGGCTCAGGGCAAGACCATTTACAACATGAGCGTGGGCACGCCCGACTTTAAGCCGTACGACCACGTGGTCGAGGCGCTCACGCAAGCGGCCCAGGACCCCGAGATGTGGAAGTATGCCCTGCGCGACCTGCCCGAACTCAAGCAAGCCGTGTGCGATTACTACGAGCGTCGCTTTGGCGTTTCGGGCATTACGCCGTCTATGGTGCAGTCGTGCAACGGCACGCAGGAGGGCGTTGGCCATTTGGGCCTTGCCCTGCTCGATCCGGGTGACACCATTCTGGTTCCCGATCCGTGCTACCCGGTCTTTGAGGCAGGTGCCAAGATCGCCGATGCCAAGCTCGAGTACTATCCGCTGGTGGCGGAGCACAATTACCTGCCCTATGTGGCGGGTATCGATCCCGAGGTGGCCGATCGTGCCAAGTACATGATTGTGTCGCTGCCCGCCAACCCGGTGGGCTCGGTGGGCACGCCCGAGGTCTACGAGGAGATCATCGCTTTCGCCCGCGAGCACGACCTGCTCATCGTTCACGACAACGCATACTCCGACATCGTGTTCGACGGCGAGCCGGGCGGCAGCTTCTTGCAGTATCCCGGCGCGCTCGAGGTGGGCGTTGAGTTCTTCTCGCTCTCCAAGTCGTTTAACGTCACCGGTGCGCGTATCGGCTTTTTGGTCGGTCGCGAGGATGTGGTCTCGGCCTTTGCCAAGCTGCGCGGCCAGATCGACTTTGGTATGTTCTTCCCGATCCAGAAGGCTGCTATCGCCTGCCTGAACGGTCCGCGCGATGAGGTCGAGGCGCAGCGTCTGAAGTACCAGGAGCGCCGCGATGCCCTGTGCGACGGTCTTGAGGGCCTGGGCTGGGAGCGTCCCAACGCGCATGGCTCTATGTTTGTGTGGGCCAAGCTTCCCGGTGGTCGCACCGATTCCATGGCGTTTTGCGAGGAGCTCATGGAGAAGGCCGGCGTTGTGGTGACGCCGGGCGCGAGCTTTGGTCCTTCGGGCGAGGGGCACGTGCGCATGGCGCTGGTCCTGCCGCCCGATCAGATTGCTTTGGCTGTCGAGGCCATCCGCGAGGCGGGTCTGTATTAGAAACCTGTTTCGACTCGTCAATAGCTCGAAACCGATTTCGTGCAGTTATTTTACGAATCCTGCAAACAATTTCGGTAAACGGTCGATTTTTGGCTGCGAATAGGCGCATAATCAAAGTCCCGATTGGCTATATTGGGATTACGGCAAGCCGCTCGGGTCGTTCCCGGGCGGCTTGCTTGTGGAGAGAGATGGGAGTTTCTAATGGTTAACGAGAAGAAGGTCGCTATTGTCGGCTGTGGTTTCGTCGGTTCGTCTTCGGCGTTCGCGCTGATGCAGAGCGGTCTGTTCTCCGAGATGGTCCTCATCGACGTGGACAAGAACCGCGCCGAGGGTGAGGCCCTGGATATCGCGCACGGCATGACGTTTGCCGAGCCGATGAAGATCTATGCCGGCGATTATTCCGATGTCGCCGACGCCGCTATGATCGTCGTCACCGCTGGTGCTGCCCAGAAGCCCGGCGAGACCCGCCTGGACTTGGTCAACAAGAACGTCAACATCTTCAAGTCCATTATTCCCGAGATTAAGAAGTCTGGCTTCGACGGCATTCTGCTCATCGTCTCCAACCCGGTCGATGTTCTGACCTATGCCGCCATCAAGATGTCCGGCCTGCCCGAGGGCCATGTCATCGGCTCCGGCACCGTGCTCGACACCGGTCGTCTGCAGCAGATGCTCGGCGCCCACGTCGAGGTCGATCCGCGCGACGTCCAGGCCTACGTCATGGGTGAGCACGGCGACTCCGAGTTTGTCGCTTGGTCCAGCGCTCAGGTTGCCGGCGTTCCGCTGAACACCTTCTGCGAGCTTCACGGTCATTTGGAGCATGAGGCTGCCGAGAAGCGCATTGCCGAGGACGTCAAGAACTCCGCCTACACCATCATCGAGAAGAAGCACGCCACCTACTATGGCGTCGCCATGGCCGTCAAGCGCATTTGCACCGCCGTCATGCGTGACGAGCAGACCGTTCTGCCCGTCTCCTCGCTCATGGTGGGCGAGTATGGCCTGTCCGATCTTGCCATCTCCATGCCGACCGTCGTTGGCCGCGACGGCGTTGTCTGCCGCGTCCCCGTGCCGCTGAACGATGACGAGCAGCATGAGCTCACCGCCTCCGCCAAGGCCCTCAAGGACATCATCGACAGCGTCGACTTCTCCTGCTAAATCCAGCTCTTTTGGGCAACAGGCTACAATGAAAGGCGTCCGGTCCACACGGTCCGGGCGCCTTTTTGGTGCAAAGTAACCTGACCCCAATGCGCCATAGTTGATGGGAGCGCCATGTCGGATTCGCCTAATTTTTTGACCTATGCCCAGACGGCGTTTGACCCGTTTGAGGAACGGCCGTTCTGTGCGGTGGATAGCCTGGTCTTTGCGTGGCTGTCCTATTTGCGTTTGCCGGGTGATATGGCGGAGCTGACGAACTGGCAGGGCCTAGACGTACGCGAGCTGCTGCGTGCCGAGTGCTACTGGGACATGATTGGCGACCTGTGGGACCCAGAGGGGAGCAGGGCCTTGTTGGAGGCCGTGGCAGCAAGCCCTCGCTACCGTGGCGTGCACGTTTGCGGCTATCGTGCCGTGAGCGATGTGGTGGCGACAGAGCAGTTTGCAGCCATGGCGTTCCGGTTTCCGGCGGGGTTTAGTTATCTTTCCTTCCGGGGGACCGACAGCACGATTGTGGGCTGGAAAGAGGACTTTAACATGGCATTCCGGTGTCCTGTGCCGGCCCAGGAATCCGCGGCGCGTTATGTGGACGAGGCGGCGGATGCGATTGACGGGCCGCTTTTGTGCGGAGGTCATTCCAAGGGTGGAAACCTTGCGGTGTACGGTGCGACGATGTGCTCCGATGTTGCCCGTGAGCGAATCGAACGGGTGTATTCCCATGATGGTCCGGGCTTCGTCGAGGAGTTTCTGAACGGCAACGCCTTTGCCGATCTTTCCGGTCGAATCGACAAGACGCTACCTCGGTCGTCGATCTTTGGCATGATGTTTGAGACGCAGGAGGACTATGCCATCGTTGAGAGCACCGAGTTCAGCCTGCTGCAGCACAATCCCTTTAGCTGGGTGGTTGATGGTCGCGACTTCGTGTACTGTGAGCGCCTGTCCGCCGGTGCTCGATACGTTGATGGCTCCATTCGCGAGATGCTGCTTGCAGTGGGGCCTAGCGAGCGCGAGCGTTTTGTAGATGCGTTATTCTCCGTGTTTGAGGCTACGGGTGCTGAGCGGTTTGCGGATATCGCTGGGAATCTGCGCGAGAGCCTGCCCGTGATGCTCCAGGCTGCGCAGGGTTTCGACAAGGATACACGACGCTTTGTCTCGCAGACCATCGTGGCAATCCTTAAATGCGCACTGCTGCCCAAACGACCCCAGATCGACATGTCCGCCGCCGGTAAGAGTCTGGCAGAACAGCTCGAGGCGTGGCAGTCCGAGCTCCTGCGCTAGCCATTGGTGCAAAGCAACCTGTCCCCGATGCACCAATCTTCGATGCGCTTGGGGTGGGCTCGACCGCTATACTGATTCGTGCTCAAATCGATCTAGAACGGAATGCCGTATATGAAAATCAACCACGCTATCCTGCATATCCTGGACTTTGACTCGGCTGTCAACGTCATGAGCCAGCGCGAGCTCGATATCGAGAGCCGTACCGTGCGCAACTTCGTGACCACGCATCTGCGCCGCGCACGTACCTCGGCCGACAATAAACGCGCCGCGTTTGCCGAGAACTCTGCGTTTGGCGGCGAGCTCAAGGGCTATTTCTTTGGCGAGCGCGAGTTCGTAGACCTGTCGCAGCAGATTGCGGAGTTCATTTCCTCCGAGCTTACCAAGGCCGAAAAAGCCGAGTCCACCGATGTGCTCGTGGCCGACTTTGACGACGATGAGGATGCCCGCTGGTTTGCCGTGATGCTGTTGGGCTCCAAGCAGGCCTTTATGCACGAGGTGGGCCGCGAGGAGGGCGAGGTACGCAACGACATCGCGCGCCACTATGCTATCCTGCCGAATCCTTCCCAAAAGGTGCCAAGCTATGCCATCGTGCGTGCGAGCACCATGGAGATCGGCTATGTGGACAAGAAGCGCAAGATTGCCGGCGAAGACCGCATGCTCATTCCCGACGGTCTGCTGCAGTGCGATACGGGCGTGTCGGGCAAGGAGGTCATCGACACCGTGACGCGCGTGGTCGAGGAAGTCGCCGAGGAGCACGGTGCCAATACGGCCGTAGCGCTCGCTAAGGTTAAGGCTGCCGTTGCCGAGAAGGTTGAGGATGACGAGGAGCTGCCGCCCTGGGATATCGTCGATGAGGTCTTTGAGGACGAGCCGGTCATCAAGGAGAGCGTACGCGCGGCGCTGACCGAAGAGAAGGTGCCCGAGCGTGTGCCCGTGGAGCGCAAGCAGGTCGAGCGTGCGGCCGTGCGCAACCACAAGATTCGTACCGATACGGGCATCGAGATCAGCTTTCCGGCCGAGATGGGCTCGAACTCCGAGTACATCGAGTTCGTCAACGAGCCCAACGGCCTCATTTCCATCGAGCTCAAAAACATCGGCAGCATCGAGAATAGATAAACTGCGCTTGGACGCTGCAGAAAAACAAAGGTCGAAACCCTTCGGGACTTCGGCCTTTTTGCTTGGAGCTGAATTGAGTTGCAGACTGAGCATACGTCAGCGAAAACGCCCCTAGGCGAGCAAGGTGACGTGAAAGAGGAGGGAAGCGTACTTCGGTACGCGACCGACGATTGAACGTCAGATTGCCGCTTAGGGGCGTTTGCAGCGTCGAGCCGTTACGCGGTTTGGTAAAACCGCGTAACTTCTACAGCCGGCGTAAGCCTTCCTCGAGTCCGGTCTTGCTGTCGGTCTTCTCGTCGCGCATCTTGATGACGCGGGCGGGGACGCCGGCCACGACGGCACCAGCGGGGACGTCCTCGACGCACACGGCGCCGGCGGCAACGACAGCGCCCTTGCCTACGTGCACGCCTTCCAGGACCACGGCGTTGGCGCCGATCATGACATCGTCCTCGATGATGACGGGCGTGGCGCTTGCGGGTTCAACGACGCCTGCCAACACGGTTCCAGCGCCGATGTGGCAGTTCTTGCCCACTGTGGCGCGGCCGCCCAGCACGGCGCCCATGTCGATCATGGAGCCCTCACCGATGACGGAGCCGATATTGATGATGGCACCCATCATGATGACGGCGCGATCGCCGATCTCGACGCGGTCACGGATGATCGCGCCCGGCTCGATGCGGGCGTTGATGCCCTTAAGGTCGAGCATGGGCACGGCGGAGTTGCGGCAATCGTTCTCCACATCGTAGTAATCGATGGAATCGGCATTGGCATCAAGGATGGCTTTGAGCTCATCCCAGTCACCAAAGACGGTCTTGCCACGACGACCGCCGTAGACGTGCGCATTGCCCCACTGGACCTTCATGCCGGGCTTCTCGCGCACGTACAGTTTGACGGGCGTCTTTTTGGGCGCTGTGGCGATGTAGTTGATAATCTCCTGGGCATCCATCTCGGCTGCATTGCTCATTTGCTGTCTCTCCTTTGGGTGGATCCGGTTGATACCTGGTTAGGCAAACATGACCTGGTCGAACGTATAGAAGCCGTGCTCGCGGGTGACGAGCTTCTGCGCGGCTGCCAGGGCGCCGTTGACGAAGATCTGACGGCTTGTGGCGCGATGCGTGAGCGTGACTTCTTCGTCTTGGCCAAAGAAACTCACTTCGTGCACGCCGGCGACAGTGCCACCGCGCAGCGAGTGCATGCCGATCTCCTTGGGGTCGCGCGCTCCGCACATGCCCTCGCGGCCATAGACGGGGTGGTAGCCTGCCTTGGGCTCGGCCTCGACTACGGCGTCGAGCAGCAGCTTTGCAGTGCCGCTGGGGGCATCGACCTTTTGGTTATGGTGCGTCTCGACGATTTCGCAGTCAAAGCCGGGCAGCTCGCGTGTGGCCTGTGCTACCAGATGACGCAGGGCTGCGATACCGATGGAGTAATTGCCGGAGTGCATGACGCGGGCGTTCTGACCCAGCTCGCGCAGGCGATCCATCTGCTCGGGTGTGTAGCCTGTAGTGCCCGAGACCAACGCCGCGCCCGTGCACTCGACATAGGCGACGACGGCATCGAAGGTCACGACGTTCGAGAAGTCGATGATGACGTCGGCTGCCGGGGCGCTCTCGAGCTCGGACAAGTCGAAGCCGATGTGGGCCACGATATCAAAAACGGGCTGCCCGGCGGCGTCGACAATGCCTTCGGCGGTAGTGCGGATGAGCGAGCCCATGCGGCCCGTTCCCATAATGACGGTCTTAATCAAGCAGACCAGCTCCCTTCAGAGCATCGGTAAGTGCGGCTCGCGTGTCGTTGGCCATGGGGCACAGCGGCATGCGGTAGTTTGCCTCGATCATACCCATCTGGGCGAGCGCTTCCTTAACTGGGATGGGGTTGACCTCGCTAAAGAGGGCATTGATGAGCGGCTGGCCGGCAATCTGGATATCGCGGGCGCGCGCTACGTCGCCGTCCAGATAGGCGCGGCACATGTCGTGCACGAGCTGCGGCTGAACATCGGCCCACACACTGATGGTGCCCGAGGCGCCCAGGCTCATGAGCGGCACGGTGAGGGCGTCCTCGCCCGAGTACATGCGGAAGTCATCGGACAGCAGGTGGGCGATCTTGGCCGCGTAGGCGACGTTGCCCGAGGCTTCTTTAATACCCATGATGTTGGGGTGCGCGGCCAAGCGCTCTACGTTGCGCTCGCTGATGCCGCAGCCGCAGCGGCCGGGGATGTTGTACAGGATGCAGGGGATATCTACGGCATCGGCAACGGTCTTAAAGTGCTGGTAGATGCCCTCCTCGTTGGACTTGTTGTAGTAGGGGGTAATGAGCAGCAGGCCATCGGCGCCCAGGCCCTGATAGGTGAGCGACTTGGTGAGCATGGTCTGCGTGGAGTTGGAGCCCGAGCCGGCGATGACGGGGACACGGCCTGCAACCTGCTTGACCACCGCGGCGACAACGGAGTTGTCCTCATCGTCAGTCATCGTGGCGCTCTCGCCGGTGGTGCCCAGGGTGAGGATGGCGTCGGTACCGTTTTGCAGGTGGAAATCGATAAGGCGCTCGAGCGCGTCAAAGTCGACGCTTCCGTCCTTTTTAAACGGCGTGACGAGGGCGACGATCGAACCCTCGAGGTTGCGGATATCCATGTTCTTCTCCTTCGCTTCCGCGATCTGGATGCGTTTGTTCCACTGAGCGGCGACGGCCAGACGCTCGTCCTGGGCGCGACGGCGGGCACTTTCGGCGCGCGACTTGGCCAGCAGCTCTCGGCCGCTAGGCAGCACGTCGAGCGTGGCAAAGTAATCGCCCGGGCGCTCAGCACGGCGGATGAGGTCGGCCGAGCCATCGGGGCGCAGCAGCACCTCGGCGGAGCGCAGACGGCCGTTGTAGTTGTAGCCCATGGAGTAGCCATGCGCGCCGGTATCGTGGATCACGAGCAGGTCGCCCATGTCGATATGCGGCAACTCGCGATCAATGGCGAACTTGTCATTGTTCTCACACAGATTGCCCGTGATGTCGTAGGTGTCCGTAACGGGTGCTGCGGTCTTGTCGGCGCCACCCGGCTGTCCCATCACCGTAATGTGGTGGTAAGCGCCATACATGGCAGGACGGATCAGATCGACGGCGCTTGCGTCCACGCCGATATAGTCCTTGTAGATCTGCTTTTCGTGGATGGCCTTGGTCACCAGGCAGCCGTAGGGGCCCATCATAAAGCGACCCATCTCGGTGCAAATCGCCACATCGCCCATGCCGGCGGGAACCAAGATCTCGTCGTAGGCCGCGTGTACGCCCTCGCCGATGGCACGGATGTCGTTAGCCTGCTGCTCGGGCAGGTAGGGGATGCCGACGCCACCGGACAGGTTGATGAAGGCGACGTGTGCGCCGGTCTTGCGCTCCAGGCGCACGGCAAGCTCAAAGAGGATGCGCGCAAGCTTGGGGTAGTAGTCGTTGGTGACGGTGTTGCTGGCAAGGAATGCGTGGATGCCAAAGTCTTCGGCGCCCTTGGCCTTGAGCATACGGAAGGCCTCGAAGAGCTGCTCGGTGGTCATGCCGTATTTGGAGTCGCCGGGGTTATCCATGATGCCATTGGAGAGCTGGAACAGGCCACCCGGATTAAAGCGGCAACTGACCGTCTTGGGGATGGGCCCTGCGACGCGCTCAAAGAACTCGATATGGCTGATGTCGTCAAAGTTGACGATGGCGCCTAGCTTGTCGGCAAGCTCAAAGTCCGCCGCCGGCGTGTCGTTGGACGAGAACATGATGTCGTGTCCGGTGATGCCCAGCGAGCGGGCGATCATGAGCTCGGTATAGCTCGAGCAATCGCAGCCGCAGCCGTATTCGTTGAGAATGGAGATGAGCGCCGGGTTGGGATTGGCCTTGACGGCAAAGTACTCCTTAAAGCCCGGGTTCCATGCAAAAGCGTCGCGTACCTCTTGCATATTGCGGCGGATGCCCGCTTCGTCATATAGATGAAATGGCGTGGGGAACTGCTCGACGATATGCTCGAGCGTCTCCTTGTCCACAAACGGCTGCTTGGCCGCATACGCCTCGTTGGGGGTCAATGTCATGTCCCGTAAACCTCGCTATCCAGACGGCGCCATCTGCGCATCGAATCCGCATAGCGTGGACCCAATGTCCGGATAGCGCTCCCGCATTGCTGCAGGCAGTCCTGCGGGTGTTTCCCGCAGGCCCACCAGGTTGTTCGTGCCCAAAAAACCCAGTTCGGCGGGTTTCGCCTCCCCACGGGGTCAAAGCCTGCCGGCTCGCCCGCGGTTCTTCGTGCCCGCGCCTCTATCAAGTGGTAACGACCCTACCACGTTGCACTTTACCAAACAAGAGTATTCGTATATAACGTTTAAAAAATGCAGGGACATGCTAGAAACAAGGGTGTGGCAATCTTGCGGCACAATAGATGGCAACCGACGCGCACCTATGAAGGGAACCAATATGACCGAGCTCCAAGAACTTCGTCGCTATCGTCGCGACCTGCATCGCATTCCGGAGCTCGATTTCGATCTTCCTCAAACCATAGCCTATATCGAGGGCGTGCTCGCCTCGCTTGCCTGTGAAGTGATCCATCCGTGCCCCAGCTGCGTCTGTGCTTTCTTCGATGCTGGCACGGGCACCGCGCATGCCACGGCGATTCGCGCCGATATGGACGCGCTGCCCATCGCGGAGGCGACGGGTGCGGCCTTTGCCTCGACCCATCCCGGCAAGATGCACGCTTGCGGCCACGATGGACACATGGCTATGGCACTTGCCGCCGCGACGTATGTCGACCGTACGATTCGCGAGCAGCCGGGCGCCATTAGGCGCAACGTGCTCTTTGTGTTTCAGCCTGCCGAGGAGACGACCGGTGGCGCCAAGACAGTTTGTGAGAGCGGGGTGTTTGAGCGCTACGGGGCGGACCGTGTCTTCGGGTTCCACGTATGGCCCGACCTGCCTGCGAACACGTTGGCGAGCCGCTCCGGCCCATTGCTGGCGCGCTCGAGTGAGACACACATTCATATTCACGGGACGAGCATCCATATCGCTAAGACCTATGGTGTTCCGATCGAGGAGTCGCACGATGCCGCGTTGGCGGCAGCGAAGTTTTTGGTTGCCGAGCGCGAGCTGATGGACGAGCTGGGCACCGACGAGCCCTGTATCGGCAAGTTTGGTCTGCTGCAGGCCGGTACCGTCTGCAATGCGGTGGCGGGGGAGGCTCATGTTGCCGGCAGCCTGCGTGTGTTTACGGACGACATGTTCGACCGCGCGCGCGAGGGCGTACGCCGCGTGCTTGATAAGGCATGCACTGCAACGGGCTGCACGTACAATCTCGACTTTGCCGAGGGCTATCCGCCGGTCGATAACGACCCTGAGTTATTTGCCCGAATCGCGCCTGCTCTGCCGGAGTTACAGCTCGTGGACGAGCCGCTGCTGATTGCCGAGGACTTCGCCTTCTATCAGCGCCATCTGCCGGGCGTGTTCTTCCTGTTGGGCACGGGCGTTCCTGTCAGTCAGGATAATCCGAGCGACGCCGAGGGCTGCCCCGCCTATGCCACGAGTGCCCTGCATACTGATACTATGCTCTTTGACGAGGAAATCCTACTCAAAGGCCTCGACGTCTACAAACGATTGCTTTTGCTTGCTTAAGTGTCGAAGGATGCCTGTTCTAGAAAACACGAACAGATGTACGGTATAATAGAGATGTAAGTCTATAGAAACGTTTGACGTTATTAACGTAAGGCGATACTATGATTGCATCATATAAAGATGAAGACACTGAACGCTTTGCAATGGGTGCGCGGATTAGGAAGTTCATTCCTTTTGAGCGGGTCGCCTTGAGGAAGATTCGCCAACTGCAGATCTGCGCTTCGCTTGATGATCTTCGCGTTCCGCCAGGCAATCGTCTTGAAGCGTTGAAGGGCGATCGCGCCGGTCAATATAGTATCCGTGTCAATGAGCGCTATCGGGTCTGTTTTGAGTGGAGACAGGGGATGGCTTGGAATGTCGAAATCGTCGATTATCACAAGTGATGAGACTGCGTCTGATTTGCTGCCGCCGGTGACTCCTGGCGAACTTCTCAAAGAGGAATTTCTTGTCCCCATGGGCATTTCTCAATATCGCCTTGCTAAGGAGACCGGGATTCCGGCTCAACGCATTGGACAGATTATCTTGGGAAGGCGTCGTGTGACGGCCGACACCGACCTTCGCCTTTGCCGCTACTTTGGCCTGACGGATGGTTATTGGCTGCGCGCTCAGATAGCGTTTGATCTCGAGGCGGAGAAGAAGCGCATCGAACCGGAACTGGATAAGATCGTTCCCGTTCAGCAGGCCGTTGCGTTGTAGCGCTCAAAGATGTTGAGGTTGGAGTGACGATGGAACGACGCCGACAGACTGCCGTGTATAGTCCGGGTGGGTGTGGGTGCGGCTTGCTGCTGCTCCCGGTTATTGCTGTGAGCATTGGCGTGATGTTTGCGCTTGCTGGACTGGCCGCGGCAGCACTTGTGCTGTTGATTGTGGCCATTGGCGTGACGGTCTGGCTGCGCCGTTCTCGCGAGCAACGCCGCGCCGAAGGTAAGACCAATGTAGGATGGATTGCCTTTTTGATCATCGCCTACCTGCTGAGCATCAGCTATTTGGCCTTCTTTATCCTGTTGCTTGTGAGCGCCTTTACCGGGGAATCCGTCACGGTGGGTTGATGCACTGCCAGCAGACGGTCGAGCAAAGTGCGTTTGCTCGGCGTTTGGATAACTGCATTGGTCATTTACCGCAACCTTAGCTCTCAGCTAATGAATTCAAGTTCAATCCTTCCTACGATGTGATGTGTGCCGGCGCGGTAGCCGGATCGTAGGAAGGATGCATAATGAAAAAGCTCGAAAACGAAGCGCTGCTGAGCCGTCGCGCTGCACTGAGCGCATTCGCCACTGTCGCCTTGGGGATTGCCGGTCTTCTTGCCGGTTGTGGTAGCGATAAGGCGACCGTCACCGAGGACGCTGGCGATGGCGATAAGAAGGAAGGGGCGAAGAAGGAAGAGCAGCCTACGACCGACCTGGCTGTCGGCGCGACCGTGACCACGGCCGCCGGTCTTTCCGTCACCGTCGATTCCGTTCAGGCCGGTCTTGTCAATTTTGACGGTTCGACCATGACGGGCATTCACGTCACGTACGTCAACAATGGCGATGAGGGCGCAGATTACAATATCTACGACTGGAAGGGCGAGGACGCCAACGGGGCTCAACAGAATCAGGGTTACTACAGCGAGGGCTCCGATGAGCTGCAGTCTGGTACCCTTGCCGCCGGTGGCTCCGTGGCGGGCAATATCTACTTTGACGGCGATATCAAGAAGGCACTGTATTTTGCCAATATGTTTGATAAGTCTGCCACTGCAAGCTGGGTGCTGGCCTAGCATGTCGCTGCTGTTGCGCCGTATGGGGAGGTGAGGTCGTATGCCCGATAAAAAGCTGACGGACGAGCTGCTCGATGAGCTCCTCGACGCGCCAAACATCGATGGCTATATCAAAGAACACGACTTTGCCGCCCCGTCGCTTTCGGACTACCTTAAGCAGCTGCTGCAGGAAAAGGGCTTAGAGCGCTCGCGCGTGGTGCGCATGGCCGACCTCAACGAGACCTTTGGTTATCAGATTTTTACCGGTGCGCGCCACCCAAGCCGTAATAAGGTGCTGCAGATTGCCTTTGCGATGGCGTTGACGCTCAAGGAGACCAACCGCGCTCTGACGGCTGCCGGGGTAAGCGTCCTCAACTGTAAGGACCGTCGCGATGCGATTGTCATCTTTTGTATCGATCGCGGCTGCAGCCTGCAAAAGGTCAACGAGGAACTGTATCGCTTTGGCGAGGAGACGGTGAGTTAGCGGCCGATGGCTGAGTTGGCTGTTGCCGAAACAACTATGCGAACGAACAGGGCGTGGATGCCATGGGGTGTCCGCGCCCTGCGCTATGATGGACGCCATGGATACTCAGAGCCCAACATATTCCGATGATGAGTTAACCGCCGCGCTTGCCGGGCACCTGGCGTCGCTCGAGCGTGATGATAGCTATCGCGTGGAGCGGGCACTCAAGTGCTCGGATGTCGAGACAACCGAGCTTGTGTACTTTGAGGGTTCTGGCGGCGGTTCGCTTGGCCCCTTTGTCCGTAAGCGCATCGATGCTTCGGCGCAAATTGGCGGGGCCTATGAGCGCTTGTTTGCGGCTCAACAGGCCGGACGCCGTTTTGAACACTTACCCCGGATCGTCGACTGCCGCCGCGCGGGCGAGGAACTCGATGTGGTGATGGAATATGTCGAAGGTGAGACGCTCGAGGCGCTCGTGGGGCGCCTGGGCGCGACGCCCGATTATGCTTGCGAGCTGTTTGGCGCCCTTTGCGATGCGGCCGCCGAGCTCCATGCCGGCTTTGCGTCGGCGGGGGAGATGGCTGCGCCGGTGATTCACCGCGATCTGAAGCCCTCGAATATCATCGTGTCGGGCGCGAACTATGCGCCCGATGCTGGCATGACCTTCTCGTCGCTGGTGATTATCGATTTGGGGATTGCGCGGGTATGGCGTGACGGAGCCGATGCCGACACGGTTAAGTTTGGCACGCGTTCTTATGCGCCGCCCGAACAGTACGGTTTTGGGCAGACGAGCGTGCGTAGCGATATTTATGCGCTCGGCGCGCTGCTGTTCTTCTGCCTAACGGGGGCTGATCCCAAACCCGGGCGTGACATGCGCGAGCAATGCGAGGCGCATGGCATTCCCGTCCCGCTGACGGATGTGATTTGCACGGCGATGGCGCTCGATCCCGCCAAACGTTTTGCAAGTGCAAAGGCTTTGGGCAATGCTGCGCGCGCAGCGTACGGCTTGTGCGCCCCTGCGTCGTCGCTCACAACGGCTCCTGCCGCCGCCGTGTCCCAGACCGCGGTGCCGCAAGCGCATCGGGTGCAGCAACCGGTTACCCCTGCGCTTTCACCTTCTACAAGTCAGCATTCGACCATCTCGTCCTCGGCGTCCGAGCCCTTGGCGTCCAAGTGCGTAAGCCTGCTCTCGCGTATCCCCGAGCCCGTGGGGCGCATATGGAACGGATGCGTCTACGCGACAACATTGTTGCTGCTGATGGGCAGCCATTTTGCGGTATTTACGCCGACAGGTGAAAACCGCAACTATCCAATGTGGTTTTTAGCGCTTGAGTATTTCTTTATGGTCGATGGCTTGGTGCTGCTTATTACGTTTGGTATGCTCGACCGCCGCAGGCTTCGGCGTCGCTTTCCCGTGCTCGATCGGTATCGGGGAGGCGCCTTTGTCGAACTATGGTTCAAAGCGCTCGGGTTTATGTTTGCCGTTATGTGCGTTGTCGTCGTTATCGGCAACGCGACGGGCGTCGTCTCCTAGATATACGAAAAAGGGCCCCGTTTGGGGCCCTTTGCAGTTGAGGCTTGCGAGCTTAAATGCGGTTCATCTGGGAAGCAACCTTGTTGTACCAGTCCTGCCACGTGGGCGGGCAGTACTTTTTGGCCGCTGCCGGGGTAAGCGTGGAGCCATAGTTGGCGCCTAGGTAGGCAACGTGGGCAGACACGCCCTCGCTCCAGCTACCAAAGCTCCGCCAGCCGCCGCCGCGGGCGCTCCAGCCCCAGGCGTTATAGGAGCCGGCACAATAGAGGCCCTTGCTGCTTTCGATGCAGGCGATGGCGGGAGACCAGCGAGGATCTACGCCGGTGTTCCAGGCGGCAACGGCAAAGTTGTAGCCCTGGCCTGCCATAGGGGAGCCGGCAAGGTAGTTGTCGATGCGGCTTGTCCACTCGTTGATAAACGAGTCGTAATCGGCGTTGCCGGTATTGGGTTTGTTCACCGTGGTATCGATGGTGGTGTTGGAGTTGGTGGCCTGACTGTTGGAGTTATTGCCACTCACGCCGGTACCCGCGAGCTTCTCGGCGGCAGCGGCCTTGTCGGCCTCGAGCTTTGCCAGCTCGGCGGCATTTTCCTGCTCGGCCTTTGCCTGCGCCTCGCTGCGGAGCTGCTGAGCCTGCGCCAGTGCATCCTCGGCATTTTTCTGTTCGCCCTCGAGTTGAGACTTAGCCTGATCGAGTTCGGTCTTGTTCTGCTCGAGTTCAGTCTGCATCTTGTTGAGTTCTTCGATCTCGTCGACGCTCGAGCTGGTGATCTGGTTGGTGTACTTGCAAGTGGTGATAAAGTCGCCCAGGCTTTGCGTGTTCACCAGGAAGCTCACGATGGGGCTGGTGCCCTTCTGGTACTTATACAGATCGCGCATGGCGGAGCTTGCCTTGGCCTGCTGCTCGGGCAGCTCGGCCTCAATCTTTTCGATGTTTGCCTCATTGGAGTCTATCTGCTTTTGCAGATCCTCGAGCTTGGTGCGGGCGTCGTTGTAGGCGCTCGTAGCGTCCTCGATCTTTTTCTGGGCGGCGGAAAGCTGATCCTGCGTTGCCTGCGAGGCGGCATAGGCCGCGACGGGGGAGAGCATCGGCGTGGCCGTCAGCGCAACGGCGAGCGCGGCGCTCGTGATAATGCGAGCCGGCTTCGACGCGATGAGCGCTGCGGTGCGATGGTTCGAATGCTGCATCCAGTCCCTCTGCAATCAATCGTAGGTTATTGGTCGAAGTGTATTCTACTACTGCTTTCGACCTCAACTTGAACCTTAAAGGTATCAAAGGGTCAAGTTAAACTTGAGGCTTTGGCTTTGACCTGCAGTTATAGCGAATTGTTGAGAAACCATAGAGTTCAACTTTAACGTTACGGAACCCTGTTTGTGAGGGTTTTTGGCTGTAAAAGTTGCCCTCACGTGGGGTTTTGCAACTACAGGGTTCCATCGCGACGAGCCTGCTCCACCTCTTTGAGTGCCTCGGCGGGAGTGAAGGAACAGGTGCCATCGCCGAGCTTGACCACCTGTATGTCGTCACCGATATGGACTTCTCCGCCCTGCAGCACGACGCCAAAAATGCCCTCGTGGGGGAAGATGCAGTCGCCGGCGAGATAGTAGATGGCACAGCGGGTGTGGCAGACTTTGCCGATCTGGCTGATTTCGACGAGTACTTCGCTGCCGAGCTTGAGCTGCGTTCCCAGGGGGAGCGAGAGCAGGTTGATGCCCTGGGTGGTGAAGTTCTCTCCAAAGTCGCCCTCGCGCACATCGAGCCCGCGTGTCCGTGCCGTATTGATGGACTCCGCTGACAAAAACGAGACTTGGCGGTGCCAATGTCCGGCGTGCGCGTCTGAGGCAAGGCCAAATTGCTTGATGACGGTGTCGTGCCCATCGGCGACGGGTGTTTTGCGCGTTCCCTTGTGCGCCGATGTGTTGATTGAGACGATGCGGGCGGACCCGCTGTAGGCATCGTCTGCCGTGCGCAGAGGAGCGGTCGTTTGTGCGCGCTCCGTCAGTTCGCGCCTTGCGGCCTTGAGGATGGGGTTGTCGGTCGGATGGTCTTGGGGCACGCGTGCGCCTTTCGCTCGAGGATATCGATATATTGAATCCTACAACAACGGTGGGTTCACTGCCGGGTGTCATACACCGGTGAGCGCCATCCCATCGCTGGATGGTCGCACCGATTGCCATAGATACGGTGGAGCTTTGGGTGCCGGCGGCTCGGCACGCTAAAATAGAACGGTTGCTCAAAGACCGCCCGTTCTGGGACAGTTCTAGATAGGAAGTTTCCATGGCATTGCAGTTTACAGAGCGCGAGTTTATCCCCGTGCTGCTCGGCGGCGACATCAACGCGTATTCGGTGGCGCGCGCTTTCTACGAGGAGTATCAGGTTAAGAGCCTGGTCTTTGGCAAGTACCAGACCGGCCCCGCGTATCGCAGCCAAATTATCGATTACACGCCCAACGTGAATATCGATACCATGCCGGTCATGATCGAGACCGTTAACGGCGTCGCACAGGCCAATCCTGATAAGAAGATTATTCTCATGGGCTGCGGCGACAACTACGTCGCGCTTGCCGCGCAGGCTCAGGACGCCGGCCAGCTTGCCTCGAACGTCATCGCGCCCTATGCGCCCTACAGCATGCTCGAGCAGTGCCAGAAGAAGGAGATCTTCTACGAGCTGTGCGAGAAGCACGGTGTGCCCTATCCGCACACGTTTACCTTTACCATGGCGATGCTCAACGCCCAAGGCGAGGCTCCCGCCGAGGTGCTCGACCAGATCGACTTCCCCTTCCCGATGATTCTGAAGCCCTCTGACGGCATCATGTGGTGGGAGCACGAGTTCGAGGGTCAGAAGAAGGCCTACGAGATTGCCGATCGCGCCGAGCTGGAGCAGGTCATTCGCGATGTGTACGCCAGCGGCTACACCGATGACCTCATCTTGCAGGACCGCGTGCCCGGCAACGACGAGTACATGCGCGTGCTTACCAGTTATTCCGACCGCAACGGCAAGGTTCGCATGATGTGCCTGGGTCACGTGCTGCTCGAGGAGCATCAGCCCCATGGTGTCGGCAACCACGCCTGCATCATCACTGAGCCCAACGACGAACTCATGGATGGCGTGCGCAAGCTGCTTGAGGACCTTAAGTTTACGGGCTTCTCCAACTTTGACGTTAAGTACGACGAGCGCGACGGTTCGTTTAAGTTCTTCGACTTCAACACGCGTCAGGGCCGCAGTAATTACTATGTCACCAATAGCGGCTTTAACGTTGCTAAATACGTGGTGGATGAGTACGTCTATAACCGCCCGTTTGAGCCGGAATTTGTGACGGCACAGGACGAGGCTCTGTGGATGGTCGTTCCCATGGGCGTCGTTGACAAGTATGTCAAGGACCCCGAGCTGCGTGCGAAGGCACACCGTCTGGCCAAGGAGGGCAAGGCTGCCGATCCTTCGTTTATGAAGGGCGACTTTGTCTTTAACCGCTGGCTGCGCATGTGGCACACCAAGTTGCGTCACTTTAAGCTGTTCAAGACGTATTACAAGTAGATGAGCGCGGCGCCCGCCCGGTTTGCATCGGACGGGCGCGGGTATGATGCGAGCAATTGTGTGGGCGTCACCAAGGAGGCGGCGATGGAAAAGCTGGGAGTTATCGGCGGCATGGGCGCCGAGGCCACGTCGTATTACTACGACCAGGTCGTGCGTCATACGGCTGCTACCTGTGATCAGGAGCATATCGACATGGTGGTGCTTTCCAAGTCGACCATGCCCGACCGTACGCTGGCCATCAAGACCGGCGAGCATGCCGAGTTGCTGGCGACCATGAAGGAGTGCGCTCAGGCACTCGAGACGCTGGGCTGCACGCACATTGCCATTCCCTGCAACACGTCGCACTACTTCTACGATCAGATTCAGTCGTTTACCAAGGTGCCGATTATCCACATGCCGCGCGAGTCGGTGCGCTATGCCCTGGCGGGCGCGGTGATGGGGGAGTGCGAGTTCGATCCCAACCTGAGCATGCCGTCCGAGCCGGTGCGCAAGATCGGCATCATGGGTACCGACGGCACCGTGGGTGCCGGCGTCTATGGGCGCGAGTGCGAGGCTGCGGGCGTCGAGGTCGTCTATCCCAGTGAGAAGCGCCAAGCTGATGTAATGTCGCTGATTTACGACGACGTAAAGGCGGGACGCGAACCCGATATGGATAAGTTCGACCGCGTGATGTGGGAGTTCGCCCGCAGCGGCTGCGATCGCGTCATCCTGGCCTGCACGGAGCTCTCGGTGCTGCAGAAGTACCGCGAGATGCCCGAGATCACCCTTGACGCCATGGACGTCCTGGTGCGCGAATCCATCATCCGCAGCGGCGCCCCCTACCGCCTGTAGCCCTCGACCTGCCAAAAAGGGACAGGTTCATTTTGGTAGGTTTTATCTGGTGAAACAGTAAAGGCCTCGTCTCGTTTGGTGCGAGCCGAGGCCTTTTGCGTTGGGCGGTTGCTGTCGGTGGCGAACTAGAACAGGAAGCCGATGGCGATGAGGGCGATGCTGACGACGAGCACGGCGATGTCCAGGCCCTTGATGGGGTAGCGCTTGTACGAGCTGGCGCGTGTACGCAGATAGAAGCCGCGCTGTTCTGCCGCCAAGGCTGTGGCATCGGTCTTGCCCACGCTCGAGATGAGCAGTGGCACGCACAGTGGCAGCATGAGCTTAAGCTTCTTGATGGGGTTCTTGGTGTCGTACTCGACGCCGCGTGCGGTCTGCGCTTCCATGATGGCGTTCATCTCCTGACCAAACACCGGAACAAAGCGCAGCGCCGTGGTAAAGGTGAAGGCATAGCGATACGGCACGTGCAGCACCTCGACGCAGGCGTTGGCAAGGTCGTTGAGCTTGGTCACCATGAGCATGAGGATGAGTGGTAACGCCACGCCCAGCAGGCGCAGACAGGCCTTCGATCCTGTGATGAGGCCCGTGTCGGTGATAAAGCCCCACACCACGTTGCCATCGCGCATAAAGGCCAGCTGGAGCACCAGCATGATAAGCGCGAGCGGAATCAGCAACTTGAGCAGCGAGAACAGACGGTCGACGACGCCGGCATAGGCACCCAGTGCAAGGGTGAGCACCAAAAAGCCCAGCAGCGCCACGTAGGTGTCGGACAAGAAGATGCCGACGATGATGGCGGCGGCGAGGCCCAGTTTGACGACGGGGTTCAGGCGATGCAGCAGCGTATCGCCCGGCATGTAGTCGATGACGTTAACCACGGTGGACCATCTCCTTGGTAATGCGAACGACATCGGTGACCTCGCTCACCTGCGCAAAAGCGGGCGAGACGGAAGATGCCAGACGGCGCGAGAGTTCAATAACCTGGGGAGGCTCCACGTAGGCACGCCGCATGAGATCGATGTTCGAGAATAGCTCGTGCGTGCGGCCGCGGTCGAGGATGCGACCGTCGGCCATTACTACGATACGCTCGGCAAAGTCGGAAACGACTTCCATGTCGTGACAGACCATAATCACGGCGCAGCCGCGCTCGGCCATGGTGCGCACCGTTTCCATGACGGTCATGCACTCGCGGTAATCAAGGCCGCTCGTGGGCTCGTCGAGCACGACGATCTTGGGCTCAACAACTACGACGGAGGCAAGCGCCACCATTTGTCGCTGGCCGCGCGAAAGCGAGAAAGGTGCCTCATCGGCAGGCAGGCCAAAGCGGTCGATAACGAGTCGAGCGCGACGCAGAGCCTCGGCACGGTCGATGCCGGCAAGCTCTAGGCCAAAAGCGACCTCGTCGAGTACGGTATCCTTGCAGATCTGGCGGTCGGGGTTTTGGAAGAGGGTTGCGACTTCGCGGGCGATGCGGCTCGTGGGAACGGCTGCGGTGTCCAGCCCCGTGACGCGCACGCTGCCCGAGGCGGGCTTGAGCAGGCCTGTGAGCAGCTTGGTGAGCGTGGTCTTGCCGGCACCGTTTTGGCCGACGATGCCCACGAGCTCGCCAGGATAGAGCGTCAGGCTAAGGTTGTGGACGGCGGCGCCGCCATTGGGATAGGCAAACTCAACGTGATCGAAGGTGAGCACGGGCTCGGCGTCCTTGGCATGAGGGAGCAACGACGGTGCATGCGGGGAGCCGGCGGGCGCCTGGGCTTCGCTGGCCGCGTGTGCGGGGTCGACGATGCCCGAAATCAGGCGCTCGGCCTCGTCGACATCCAAGCAAGGGGTACCGCTTACCAGGCCATCGGCCTCGAGGCTATTGAAGATACGCGTGACGCGAGGGCAGTCGACGCCGATGGCACGGAGCTCGTCGGTATGCGCGAAGACCTCGTGTGGTTCGCCCTGCAGCGAGATTTCGCCATGGTTAAGCACGAGCACGCGGTTGCAGTACTCCGAGAGCAGGGCGACCTTTTGCTCAACGACGACGATGGTGATTCCAAGTGTGCGGTTTGCCTCACGCAGCGTCTCGAAGACCAATGTGGAGCTGGCGGGGTCGAGTGCCGCGGTGGGCTCGTCGAGAACCAAGACGCGCGGACGCATGGCGAGGATGGCGGCGATGGCTACCTTTTGCTTCTGTCCGCCCGAGAGGGTGGCGATCTCGCGGTCGCGCAAGTCGCCGATGCCGACGGTCTCGAGCGTTTCGCTCACGCGCTGCTCGATCTGGTCGTGGGGAACGCCAAAGTTCTCGAGGCCAAAGAGCATCTCGTCCTCGACGACCGAAGCGACCATCTGCGTGTCGATATCCTGCAGCACACTGCCGACGATTTGCGACACGTCGGTGAGCGAGGCTTCGCAGGTGTCGTGGCCGTCTACCATGACGGCCCCAAAGAACGTGCCGGTGTAGTGGTGGGGCACGGCACCCGACAGGCAGGCGGCAAGCGTGGACTTGCCGGCGCCCGAGGGCCCGATGATGCCGATGAAATCTCCCTTGTTCACGCTGAGCGAGATGTGGCTGAGCGCCCGCTCGGTCTGCGTGCCATAGGAGAACGAGACATCGTCGACGTTGATGATCGTTTCCATGGATACCTTTCATAGTCATTGGGGACGTTCTTACATGACCAGTCGTTTAAGAACGTCCCCAAAAACTAGTTGTTTGGGACAGTCTTTGCTGGTGGAGCGTTGGGGTGGCTCGTAAAGCCGGGCAGGTTAGTTGAGCTTCAGGGCCTTCTGGATGGGCAGGTAGAGGGCACCGACCAGAATGGCGTTAAAGACGGCGGTCATGGCGACGACGGGCAGCATGGCGGCGGCGAGCTCGCCCACCACGCCGAGCATGGCCATCTTGATGACCATGAAGATGACGCCCGAGACAAAGGTGGTCAGGAAGGTTGCGACAATGGCGATGGCGGGTTTGACCTGACCGTTCTTGCCGGCGGCGTTGACGATGCCGGCCATGAGCATGGCGGCGATGCCCTCGGCGGCAAAATCGACGAACGGCGAAGTGGTGGTGATCTGGATCACGGCAGCCGAGATGAGGCCAATGACGAGCGCCTGGCCGATGTTGGGGCGAACGACCAGGATGGTGAGGCAGAAGGCCGAGATGATGAACTCGGGGCTGATCATGCCGCCCGAGATGCCCGAGATTGCCTTGCCGACGGTGAAGTTGAGGATGAAGCCGGCGGCGAGCAGGATGGCGAGCAGGACGAGGGCGCGGACATCGAGTTTGCCGCGATCGGCGGTATGGACGGTGCGGGGCTGGGTGGCGGTGGTGTTCTGAGACATGGTGAAAATCCTTTCGGAGGGGAAGTGCAAGAGAAGAAAGCGGAGGCGCGTGATGCGAATGCGATCGGGCTCGAGATAGAAAAAGGCCCCCGGTCGAAACCGGAGGCCTTTCAATCACCTAGAGCGCAAAAACAGGCGTGAGGGACTCACTGTCGACCGATCGTATTCGCATCACGCCACCACCAGTTGTTGAGAGATTTCATCGTGTTCTTCATGTTGGTGGCTCCTTTCGTGATGCCGTGGCGCGGTCGCACCTAGTTGCTGTTGCGCTGCACTATAGCACAGCGAAGTGTGTGCGGGGAAATCTTTTTTAAAAAGATTTCAGGCGGGTTTCCCGTCGGTCAAAAGAGCGGGCTAAGCGGGCGAGGCTGCCATTGCTGCCTCGCCCGCTCAGCTAAGACGTTACTCCTTATTGCGACGGTAGAGGAAGTAACCGCCTGCGGAGATGACGGCAACGCCAGCGATGGCGAATGCAGCCACCACGCGGCCATCAAAACTATCACCGGTGGTGGGCAGGCCGCCCTTGGTGTTCGTCTTGTTGGTGGTTACTGTGGTCGTGGTGTCGGACTTGCCAGGCTTCTCGGGCTTGGTGGTGGGCTGCTCGGGCTTAGCGGGCTGCTCGGGCTTAGCGGGCTGCTCGGGGGTACCGGGCTGCTCAGGAGTACCAGGCTGCTCGGGGGTGCCAGGCTGATCCGGGGTTACCGGGTCGGTGGCAAGAGCGTCCTTGGCGTAGGTGATGGACACCTTGAGGCCGTTGGTCTCGGTGTTCAGGTCGCTCGGGGTGAAGGGCGTGCTGAAATCCTCAGCCTTCAGATAAGCGCGCATCTCCTGGAGAAGGGCCTTGCACTTGACGTAGGTGTTCTCAGTGGCAGCCTTGCCGGCCTTGTTTGCCAGGGCGGTGCGGCCCTCAGTGGTGGTCTCGGCCTGCATAGCAGCATCGACCTCAAGGTTCTGCTCGATGAGCTCGTTCTGGAGAGCGTCGAGGTAGGCGCGAACGCCGGTGCCGAGCTGCTCGCGGTGCTCGTAGCAGAGGGAACTAATGTCCATGAGGACGTAGTTGATGGAGTTCTCGGGCTCCTCGTTGTTCACGATGTCCGTCTCTTCGCAGTGATCGTAGGAGACATCCTGATTGCTGAAGTAGGGGCTGACCTCGGTGAGCAGTGCAGAGTACAGAGGAATAGCGACGGAGTAGGCGGCGCGGGAGAGCATCTCCCACTGAATGGTCGCGATCTCGGGGTCCATGCCCTGACGGATCTGGAAGAGGTTGGTCTCGGTGCTTCTTTCGGTGCCGATGGCGTAGACACCGTCGGCGTTGGCGTTGAGGCCGGGGACATTTTCGCCGCGGTTGCCAAATGCACGGATCATCTCAAAGGTGTTCCAGTCGGACTTGTCGGGCTTGAAGAACAGGGGCTGGATCTCGCTGACCATGGCTCCGATTTGGTCGGGGCCTTTTTCCGGTTTAACCGTGACGATGTCGTAATCCGCACCCTTGGTCAACGGGGCCATGAAGTAATCGCGGCCCTGGACATAGCGAGTCCACTGATGAACGCCGGAATCGGCGACGCTTTTGCCATAGGTCTTGGCAACGTCGAACTTGCCGTCGGTGTACTCGGCGAAGCCATTTTTCTCGGGCATGGTCTGGATGCCCTCGGAGTGGAGGCAGTTCTCGGCGTCATCAAGGTTGACATCGTAATTGAGTCCGCCGATGTTGGGGTTGAGTGAGGCGACGTCATCGGCGAGCTTCATGGCGATCCACTGGTGGCCGGAAAGTGCGGCAAACAGCCAAGTCTCGTTGCTGTCGGCGATGATAATCTGATCGTTGCCGTTGGCGCCCTGCTCGTCGATGATCTTGCCGAGGAGCTCGACACCCTCACGTGCTTTGGCACTTTCGCCTAAGATAACGCTGCCGTAGCTATACTCGCCAATGCCAGTGTCGGTCAGGGGGTCTGCCTTGGCGGCTTTATCGTTCATGTTGGTGGTCAGCGTTGCGGAGCAGGACACGCCCTTCTCGTTGATGCCTGCCTCAGAGTAGGCATCATAGCGCCCGTGCCACTGCGAAGGATGATCGCGCACGTAGCTATAACGATATGTAGTCTTGGTCGACCTGTATGAGAAGTCGGACTCGTCTGAGCCGTAGGTATACCCGGGGGCATGCGACGGCTCAATGCCAAAGTGCTTGAGGTAGCGCGGGCCAAAGTCCTCGGCGCGACCATAATATGTGTTGCCGTCGGCTGTTAGGTTTTTGCCCATGTACATCTGCGTGCAGGCGAGCGCAGATGTCGGCATGGACATGATGGTCGCAGCTCCAAAGGCGAGGCCTATGCCTAGCTTCTTGAGCGCGTTGACGGGGCGAGTTTTCCTCATTTTCCCTCCCAGCGTGCGAAAGCCCTCTGTCGCCAGAGGGCTTCAGCCAATAAAGACACCTCATTAGCGTAACGAACTGGAAACAATATTCATCTATGAAAGAAACTTACTCGATAAGCGTGATGAAATATGCGATGAACGGTTAATCGTACTCAGTTTGCAGCTTTACTTTAATAAAGACGCCCTGTAATTACTGTAGCCGAATAAAGTAGCTGGGAATGCCCGAAATGAAAATCCCCCGCTGTTTGACGAATGCATAAACAGTGGGAGAGTCGATAACTGGATGAATATCATACCAATGTGGATTTACTTCTTTCGGCGGTGAATCACGTTGATGGCGTAACCGACGAGCATGGCCAAGACGATGACAATAAAGCCGATCAGGGGATTGTCGTTCATAGGGTCCTCCTATTTTCCGAGCGGGGAGAATTCGTCGACGATGAGGTCGAGGCATTGCGGAAGCGCGCGGGCTCCAAAGACGCCCGAATTGCTGGAGATAATCTCGCCATCGAACTGCATGCCCAGTGACGGGGTGCAGGTGATCTTGGCTTCCTTGGTCTGGATGATCTTGAACTGTGGGCGCCCGAGTACCTTGCCGGCGGGGTCAAGCGCAGCGGTGATCACGGTAGGCAGCAGCTGCACGGTGCGCACGGGTTCGATGACCGCAATGTCGACCATGCCGTCGTTCATGCGGCAGTTGGGGAACAGGTTGATGTCGTTTTGGATGACCGAGCTGTTGCCGGCCATGCAGCAGATGCCATCGAGCTCCTCGACAATGCCGTCATGCTCGATGGTAAAGTGCGCCACCGTGGGGTTGGGCGTGGCGAGCGCGGAGAGGAAGTAGGCGATCTCGCCGATGTCGTTTTTGGTAGGGGCGGCCTTCATCATGATCTCGGCGTCGAAGCCCGAGCCGGCGATGATGATAAAGCCGTGGCGCCTTTCGTTGCCGTTCTCGTCGAGCCAAAAGAGCTCGCCCATGTCCACTTTGACCGTGCGACCGGCACGGCAGGCCTTGGCAAGTGCCGCTGCCTCGGGGGCATTACCGATGTTGTTAAAGAACAGGCAGGCTGTGCCGGAGGGGAAGACGAGCGTGGGGACGCCGCATCCGCGCATTTGGTCGAGTACGTTGGAGACGGTGCCGTCGCCGCCCGAAATCACCACGCGATCAAACTCGCGCACGTCTGCCACGGCGTCTTCGGGTTCCATGCCATCGCCGATAAAACGCATCACGACCTCGTCGCCGCCCTGCGCGAGGGCGTACGTGAATGCGTAGATTTCATCTGAGCTGGGGCCCGATGCCGGGTTGTGGATGATAAGGCAGCGCATACTTACGTTCCCGTTCTGTGACTAACCGAGTATAGTTGTAAGGCAATGCCGATATCCTACCCGTGTTTTTCGGGCCTAACCTTATTCGATGGGTTGATATGTACATTTCCACACATCAGGCTCTACTCGACTTTTGCCAGCGCGCCCGTGAGTTTGACGCGATTGCCGTCGATACCGAGTTTTTGCGCGAGCGCACGTTCCATCCGCGCCTGTGTTTGGTTCAGATTGCCACCCCTGCCGAGAGCGTTGCGGTCGACCCTCTGGTGATCGACGACCTGTCGCCGCTGGCCGAGCTTATGGCCGACGAGAGCGTGATCAAAGTCTTTCACGCCTGCTCGCAGGATATGGAGGTTATGCTCCATACCGTGGGCGTGCTGCCGCGTCCGATTTTTGACACGCAGGTGGCCGCCGCCTTTTTGGGCGAACGCCAGCAGATTTCCTACGGCGCGCTCGTGCAGACGTTTTGCGGCGTCTCGCTGCCCAAGACCGAGTCGCTGACCGACTGGTCGCGTCGCCCGCTGACCGACAAACAGATCGAGTACGCGATCGATGACGTCAAGTACCTGATCGTCGCCTATACCGAGATGATGAGCCGCCTGCGCGAGCTGGGCCGCGTGGACTGGGTGCTCGACGAGCTGCGCCCGCTGGCTGACGAGTCGCACTATCGCGCCGATCGCCACGAGGCGTTCCGTAAGGTCAAACGCATCAATTCGTGCAGCCGTCACCAGTTGGGCATCGCGCGCGAGCTCGCCGCCTGGCGCGAGGACCGCGCCGAGCGCCGCAACATCCCGCGCAAGTGGGTCATGTCCGACGATACGCTGCTGGCGCTCGTTAAGCGCAATCCCGTGCGCGTTGAGGAGTTCCGTAGCATTCGCGGTACCGACCAGTTGGGGGAGCGCGACGTGGACGGCGCGCTCATGGCCATCAAGCGCGGTGCGAGCTGCCCGCACGATCGCCTGCCGCTCATGGTGCGCGGGCATCGCCAGATCTCTCCGGAGCTGGAGAGCGTGACGGATCTCATGTACGCGCTCATCCGCCTGGTTGCCGAGCGCTCGGGGGTGGCGACCTCGGTCATTGCCTCGCGCGATGACCTGGCCGATTACATCGAGCATCCTGAGCAAAGCCCCCTGCGCGAAGGCTGGCGTTTTGAGCTTGTGGGTTCGCGCCTGGACGATTTACTCTCGGGCAATATGGGGTTGACGGTCAAAGATGGCAAAATTGAATTGCTGTAAGGAAGCCTAGCCGCTTGAGTGGGTAAAATGCCTCCAACGTGTAACTCGATTCGGAGGAATTCGCATGCCTTATTACTATGGATACGGCTTTGGTATCGACCCGCTGTACCTGCTGGTTGTTCTTGTCTGCACGGTGCTTGGCCTTGCCGCGCAGAGCTATATCAATTCGACGTACAAGACGTGGTCCAAGGTTCGCTCGGACGGCGACACGGGCGCCAGGGTCGCTCGCCGCATGCTCGACGCCAACGGCTGCAATGCCGTGGGTATCAAGGGTGTCGCCGGTGAGCTCACTGACCATTACAACCTGCAGGACAACAACCTGTATCTGTCGGATGCCAATCGTTCGGGCGGTTCGGTCGCAAGCGTTGCCGTCGCCTGCCACGAGGCGGGCCATGCCGCCCAGCGTCAAAGCGGCTATGCCATGATGAAGGTACGTACCGCCCTCGTGCCGGTCGTCAACTTTACCCAGAACACCTGGACCATCGTGTTGCTCTTGGGCCTGTTTATGAACATCGCGGGACTCACGACCCTCGCGCTGATCTTCTTCTCGTTTAGCGTGCTGTTCCAGCTCGTTACGCTGCCGGTCGAGATTGACGCCAGCCGCCGCGCCGTGGCGTATATCGAGCAGTCGGGCATGAGTTCCAAGCAGGTCAACGGTGCCAAGAAGGTGCTGACGGCCGCCGCGCTTACCTATGTTGCCGCTGCGCTCACCTCGATTATTCAGCTGCTCTATCTTATGGCTCGCTACAACAGAAACTCCAACCGATAACAAATGGGACAGGCAGGCGCCGCGGGGATTCGTGTCCTCGCGGCGCTGTACTATGTGTTGGACTTGAATTTGCGCAGGGCCGAAGCCCTTGTGCACGATGACGAAAGGAGGCTGCGTGGCAGGCTGGAATCTAACCGGCAATGCCGTTTCCGCCGAGTTCGACGGTTCGGACGAGCAGGAGCGTAAGGAGCTCAGCGTGAGCCAGGCGGTAGAGATCGCCGCCGGTGCGCTCGATGCCATTCCGCAGCTGAGTGTCCTGGGCGAGGTCACGGGTTTCCGTGGTCCCAACGCCCGAAGCGGCCACTGCTACTTCCAGATTAAAGACGACTCGGCCGCCGTCGACTGCATCATCTGGAAGGGCGCCTACCTTAAGCGCACCTTCGACTTGCGCGACGGCATGCAGGTAAGCTTTAAGGGCAGCTTCAATCTCTACAAGCCTACGGGTCGCATGAGCTTCGTTGCCCGCTCGTTCTCGCTGGCGGGGGAGGGTCTGCTGCGTCAACAAGTGGCGCAACTGGCCGAAAAGCTACGCCGCGAGGGCCTGATGGACGAAGCGCGCAAGCGCCGCATCCCGGTGTTCTGCTCCCGCGTGGCGGTCGTCACCTCGCTTTCGGGTGCCGTAATCGACGACGTCAAGCGCACATTGCGTCGTCGCAACCCGCTTGTCGAGCTCGTCTGTGTGGGCGCCAAGGTTCAAGGCGAGGGTGCGCCGGCCGAGCTCATTGAGGGCTTGCGCCGCGCCGCTTCCATTACGCCGGCGCCCGACTGTATTTTGCTGGTGCGCGGCGGCGGCTCCTTTGAGGACCTCATGACCTTTAATGACGAGGAACTTGCCCGCGCGGTGGCGGCTTGTCCTGTGCCCGTGGTGACCGGCATTGGTCATGAGCCCGATACCTCGATCTGCGATATGGTGAGCGACCGTCGCGCCTCCACGCCCACGGCGGCGGCAGAATCGGTGGCGCCGGCTATGACGGAGTTGGCCGATGTGCTCGAGACGCGCCATCAGCGTCTGGGTGCCGCGATGGCATCGATGATTGGGTCGAATCAGATCGACCTGGAGATGCTCGATCAGCGCGGTCGCCGTGCCTGGGATACCTATACGGCTCGCTTGAGCGACGCGCTCGATGCGGCCGCATACCGCCCGTGTCTCAACGATCCGACGTTTATGGTCGAGCGTCGCGAGTCTGAGCTTGCCCTGACGGCCGATCGTCTGTCCGGCGCCATAGTGCGCTCGGTCGGGGTTTTCCGCTCCAACTTCGAGCGTCTGCCCGAGCGCCTGGTTGCAAGCACCTCAGGGCTCGATGGCAAGCGTCATGCGCTCACGCTTGCGAGTTCCCGTCTGGAGCATCAGGGACGTTCGATGCTCAGCAAACCCGCGTCCGACCTGGGCCGAGCCGCTGCTTCGCTCGATGCCCTGTCGCCGCTCAAAGTGCTTGCTCGCGGCTATTCCATCGCGTACAGCGATGATGGTGTGGCTACGAGTGCCAAGACCTTTAAGCCTGGCGACGCCATTCGCGTGCGCATGGCAGACGGCAACGTGGCAGCAACGGTCGATACGGTCGAGTAGACCGCGTTTCGCAGTGATAGACCCTTAGGAAAGGAAACAGATATGGCAGAGAAGACCCCGGTAGAGCAGCTTACGTACAAGCAGGCCTCGCAGGAGCTGGAGCTCATCATCCGCAGCCTGGAGTCGGGCGATATGGAGCTCGAGGAGTCGCTCGAGAGCTACACCCGCGGCGTCGAGCTCCTCAAAAGCCTGCGCACCCGCCTGTCCGATGCCGAGCAGAAGGTCTCGGTGCTCCTTAAGGACGTCGACGGCAACGACGTGCTCGCCGACGGCGAGGCCGCCAACACCGATGATAACCTTTCGTTCTAAGCATCTCGACCAAATATAATTACCTTGGTCTGTAAGAAAGGAACCAGCTATGTGCGATTGCATCTTCTGTAAAATTGCCAACCACGAGATCCCCTCGACCGTTGTCTATGAGGACGACCAGGTCATCGCCTTCGACGACCTCAACCCGCAGGCGCCGGTCCACACGCTCGTGATCCCCAAGAAGCACTACAGCGACATCGCCGACAACGTGCCTGCCGAGACCATGGGCGCCATGGCTCACGCCATCCAGGAGGTCGCCAAGGCCAAGGGACTGGAGGACGGTTTCCGCGTCATTTCCAACAAGGGTGTCAACGCCGGCCAGACCGTCATGCACTTCCATATGCACGTCCTCGGCGGCAAAAACCTGGGCGAGAACCTCATCTGAGGGCGCGTAGCCCGTCGACTTGGCTGCCTTTGGAGTAATCTATGCAGCTTTCTCAACTCGAATACCTTCAAGCGGTAGCGAACTATGGCGGCGTGCGCAAAGCAGCTCGCGCCGTTCATGTGAGTCCGCAGGCTGTTTCGTCGGCAATCAAAAAGTTGGAATCTGAGTATCAGATTGTTTTGCTCAACCGATCGGCGGGGGAGGCTGTTTTGTCTTCGGCGGGCAGAGAATTTGCGCGTCGTGCACGCGTGATCCTGGCACAAGTCGACGATCTCAAAAAGTACGCTCAATCGGGGAGCGACGGCGTTTCGCCCGATGGCCACTTTCGTCTTTACGCCCCCTGCCTTCATGGGCGGGGGCGCCTTTTTGCCGAAAACTGGTATGACTCGTTTGAACGCTCGCATCCTCAGATTCACCTTGATGTGTGGCATCAGCCAACGGCTACATGCTTTGAATCACTTGTGCTTGGTATTTCGGATGCGGCCATCTCATTTGAGGAACCAAGGGACAGTGTCCTTTCTTCGAAATACTTGGGTGAAAAGGAGCTCAAGGTTCTTTCATGCCCAGCGGGTCATCAATCTGTGGGCGCCATGACCATTCGCGAGTTACTGGGCGGCAGGCTCGCTGTTCCCATTAATTTGTCACCCTGTCTCAATGCAATCAATCAATGTCCCGAAGCCCAGCTCGTCAATTTTCGCTTCCGTGATGTTGAATACGGAAGCAGGGCTCAGACTGAGTTTCTTCAAGCCGGGGGATTGATATTGAGTTTGTCTGGGTCCTCTCTCGCATCGGATGGGTCAGAAGTGAGTGAGTGCTCCATTGAAGGTTCGCGTGATGTAACCTTGCCTATCTACTTTTGCTATCGGCAAAATTCCTGGACTGATCGACACCAGACGGTTTTTCTGCACCTATTGCGTCATCTTGCTTCGTGAGATTAATTGGCTTCGAGGCATCAAGTGATTATTGACGCCTTGTAACACATAGCTGACAGCTTTGCCCTCATGCTTTTCCAAGATTCCGATTTAGATTGCTGACTCTTGGAGGGCGGAGCATGAAAAACCGTACGGTTTTGCTTTATATGACGTTCGTTTTTCTGTCGAACTTCAGCACCATCTTGTATTTTCTAACTGTCTACCTTGAGTTCGTCGGACTTTCGATGGTATCGATTTCCAGCATGATGATTGCATATCAAGTGAGCAAGTTCATCCTTGAAGTTCCCACTGGCTATATTGCTGATAGGTTTGGACGAAAGACAAGCGGTCTCGTTGGCGTCGTGGGAATGCTTGGATACTACGCCGCCCTGCTTCTCGTCCGTTCTCCCCTGCTTTTAATCGGTGCGTTCGCTCTCAAGGGTTTTGCCGTTGCGTGTGTGAGCGGATCCATCGAAGCGATTTACATTGACAGCGTCTCTCAGGACCAGCTCGTAAGACTTAATGTCGTTGAGCGATTTGTTTTCTATGCCTCTTATGCCATCTCCGCTTGCGTGGGCGGTTTCATTTCGTCCGTCGGTGCATATCTCATTGGTCTTTCGGCAGATATCATCGCAATGGTGTTGACGTTGGTTGTCGTTGTCTGCATTCCTGAGATGCGAAGAGGGGGCACTGCGACGACACCTGAACATGGGATTAGCCCGAAGATGATCGGTGCCGCTATTGCGGGTAATGGCATTCTTCGTTCAGCGTTCATCATGGACTGTTCTCAGGCATTTGCTTTTGTCGCCCTGGAAGACTTTTTATCACTGCTGCTTGCGGGTCGCGGAATGAATGCCGTCGCTTCGGGTGTGACCATTGCGGTCCAGCTCCTTGCCTCGGCCTCCATGGGACTTATTGTGCCCTGTGCGATTGCTCATGTCGACAAGGGCCGCTTTGCGCGTATTTGCGGCATCGTGCGCCTTTTCCTGACAGCTTTGTTTTTGATTCCCCTTACTCCGGCTAATTTGCTGCCCGTGTTCTATGTGCTGCAGACGGTTGCGTACTCGTTATTTGCTCCAATTAAATACTCAATTTTTCAAAAAGCAGCCGATTCTTCGATGCGCTGTTCACTGATTTCGGTTCAAAGCCAGATGGTGGCGGTGGGCGCCATCCTTTTCTATCTGTTCAATGCTGCGTTGAGCAGCATCGCGGGCATTCGAGTCATATTGCTTGTCGCACTCGGAATCTCTTCTTTGGTGTATATCCCCGCGCTCTTTCGTCTTACAAGCCAAAGGACATGGGTATTTAGACACCGATAACTTATATATCAACGCAATAAACCCGAGCGCGAGGGCGTTTGGGTTTATTATTGAAACGTATGTAACCTGGCGGCGCCACACCGCCTGTTAGTAGGGAGACACATGAACGTTCTGGTCGTCAACGCAGGATCTTCGACCCTTAAGTATCAGGTCATCGATACCAAGTCCCACAAGGTGTCCGCAAAGGGCTCCTGCGAGCGCGTCTGCTTTACCGGCGGCACTTTCACCCACGCTGCCAACGGCTCCAAGAAGGTGACCGAGAACATCGAGTTCCCCGACCACAAGGTCGCCATCGAGGTTGTCCTGAAGGACCTCGAGGCTAACGGCGTCAAGATCGAGGGCATTGGCCACCGTATCGTTCAGGGCGGTTGGTACTTTGGCGATTCCTCCCTCGTCGACGAGGACGTCCTCGCCAAGATCCGCGAGGTCGCTCCGCTCGCCCCGCTGCACAACAACCCCGAGGCCAACGTTATCGAGTACTGCCTGGAGCAGTATCCCGACCTGCCCAACGTCACGGTCTACGACACCGCTTTCCACTTCAACATGCCCGAGGTCGCCAAGACCTACGCCCTGCCCAAGGACGTCTGCGACAAGCTGCACATCCGTAAGTACGGCGCCCACGGCACCAGCTACCGCTACATCTCCAAGAAGGTCGCCGAGATGACCAACGGCGAGGCCCGCAAGGTCGTCGTGTGCCATATCGGCTCCGGCGCTTCCCTGTGCGCCATCGAGGACGGCAAGTGCATGGACACCACCATGGGCTTGACGCCGCTCGACGGCGTCATGATGGGCACCCGCTGCGGCTCCATCGACCCGGCTACCGTGTGCTACCTGCAGCGCGAGGGCGGCTACACCTTCGACGAGGTCGACGAGATGATGAACAAGAAGTCCGGCCTTTTGGCTGTGACCGGTGGCAAGACCAACGACTGCCGCAACGTCGAGGAGCTCGCCGCCGCTGGCGACCCCGAGGCTCAGCTCGCCTTCGACATGTTCGTCTACAAGATTGCCGCCAAGGCCGCCGAGATGGCCACCTCCATGTGCGGCATGGACACCCTGGTCTTCACCGCCGGCATCGGTGAGCACGCTCCGGCCGTTCGCGCCGGCGTTGCCGACCGTCTGGCCTTTATGGGCGTCAAGATGGATCATGCCCGCAACGCCCTGCGCGGCGACGGCGCTTGGTGCCTGTCCGCCAAGGATTCCAAGGTCAAGATCTTCGTCATCCCCACGGACGAGGAGTTCATGATCGCTTCCGACGTCGAGCGCATTGTCAACGGCAAGTAATTGATGCAAGGGGAGGGGACTGGATGGCCTTGTGCCGTTCAGCCCCCCTTTTACGCTCTTTGAGCGAAGAGTTTAATAGCTATTTATTGGATTCTGATAACTTCTTATTAAGGGTACGGCCGCCTTATAGGTTTGCCGACCGTACTGTAATCACGAAGGAGTCTCATGAACGTACTTGTTGTCAACGCCGGTAGCTCGAGCCTTAAATATCAGCTTTTGGATACCGATACCCGCGAGGTTTTCGCCAAGGGCAACTGCGAGCGTATCGGCTCGGAGATGGGCATCTTTGGCCACTCCGAGAACGGTGGTGCCAAGCTGACCGAGGAGATTCCTTTTCCCGATCATCGCTGCGCCATTGCGCGCGTGCTCGAGGAGCTCGAGAAGACCGACTTTACGATCGATGGCATCGGCCACCGTATCGTTCAGGGTGGCTGGCACTTCGATGATTCCGCGGTCGTCGACGATGAGGTCATGGCTAAGATTCTTGAGGTGGCACCGCTCGCCCCGCTGCACAATTACGGCGAGGCCGCGGCAATCGAATATTGCCGCGAGAAGTATCCGGAGCTGCCCAACGTGGCCGTCTTCGACACCTCGTTCCACATGACCATGCCCGAGGTTGCCTACACCTATGCGCTGCCCAAGGACGTGTGCGACAAGTACCACGTGCGCAAGTACGGCGCCCACGGTACGAGCCACCGCTACGAGTGGATGATGGCCAAGGAGATTCTGGGCTCGCGCTGCCACCGCCTGCTCTCGTGCCATTTGGGCAACGGCGCCTCGCTTGCCGCCATCGAGGATGGTGTGTGCCGCGACACCACGATGGGTCTCACACCGCTCGACGGCCTGATGATGGGTACCCGTTGCGGTTCCATCGACCCGGCCACTGTGTGCTATCTGCAGCGCGAGGGCGGCTACAGTTACCAGGAAGTCGACGACATGATGAACAAGCAGTCCGGTCTGCTTGCCATCTCGGGTATCTCCAACGATGCCCGTGACATTCGTACGCGCGCTTCCGAGGGTGACGAGCGCTGCCTGCTCGCCTTCGATATGTTCGCATACAAGGCCATGCAGCAGGCTGGTTCCATGATTGCCTCCATGGCGGGCGTGGACACCATTACCTTTACCGCCGGCATCGGCGAGAATGACTGGTCGATCCGCAAGGCCTTCTGCGACTGCTTTGAGTGGCTGGGCGTGCGCATCGACAACAACAAGAACCGCGAGGCCGTGGGTAACGGCCCGCAGGTCATCAGCGCCGCCGGCTCTTCCGTCACGGTCATGGTCATCCCTACCGACGAGGAATACATGATCGCCCACGACGTCGAGCGTCTGACCGCGAATAACTAGTGCGTTCGCTTGCGATTGAACGAAAGGCCTCCTGAGCAGCAGCTCAGGAGGCCTTTTTGCTAGCAGGCGGAAATTCCAGTCCCAAAGTGATCATCACCAGTAACGCCTGCGCTCCCAGCAATGACACCCATCCATTCAGATCCTCAGCCCCAGCTCGTAGCCAAGCCGCCGTCCACTCCAGATGCTCTGAATGCTTCGTAGCAGTAGAAGGCCGTACGGGCTAACCCCTGAAAACATTCCGCAGACCAGAAACGCCCCCGTTCGTAGCTCCGAAGGAGCAGAACGGGGGCGTTTCATTGGTCGAGGACGTTTTCAGGGGTTAGCCCGTACGGCCTTCGGGCGAGTGCGTCCGCTACTCAGCCATCTGAGCCTGGACGGCGGTGATGGCCACGACACCCACGATGTCGTCGGCAGAGCAGCCGCGCGACAGGTCGTTGACCGGCTTGGCGATGCCCTGCAGGATGGGGCCGTAGGCGTCAGCGCCAGCGAAGCGCTGGACCAGCTTGTAGCCGATGTTGCCTGCCTCGAGGTCGGGGAACACGAGCACGTTGGCCTTACCGGCGACGGAGGAGCCGGGAGCCTTGAGCTGGGCGACGGTGGGGACGATAGCGGCATCGAGCTGCAGGTCGCCGTCGATGGCGAGCTCGGGAGCCTTCTCCTTGCAGAACTTCACGGCCTCCTGGACCTTCTTGGCGACCTCGCCACCGGCGGAGCCCATGGTGGAGTAGGAGAGCATGGCCACGTGCGGCTCAACATTGCCCATGAAGGTGGACCAGGAGTGGGCCGAGGCGATGGCGATCTCGGAGAGCTCGTCGGAGGACGGGTTGATATTGAGGCCGCAGTCGGCGAAGATCAGCGTGCCGTCGGTACCGAACTGCGGGGTGTCGGTGCACATCACGAAGAAGGCCGAGACCAGCTTGGTGCCCGGAGCGGTCTTGAGGATCTGCAGCGCGGGGCGCAGGGTGTCGGCGGTGGAGTGACAGGCACCGGAGACCAGGCCGTCGGCGTCGCCCATCTTGACCATCATGGTGCCAAAGTAGGTGGCGTCCATCACCTGGGCGCGAGCCTGTTCGATGGTAACGCCCTTCTTGGCGCGGAGCTCGGCAAACTTCTGCGCGTACTCCTCGTGCTTCTCGGCGTTGCGCGGATCGATGACGGTGGCGCCAGGGACGTTGATCTCGTTGGGATCGCCCAGGATGACGATGTTGGCCAGGCCCTCCTCGATGATTTTGTTTGCCGCGACGATGGTACGCGGATCCTCGCCCTCGGGCAGGACGATGGTCTTAAGGTCGGCCTTGGCGGCAGACTTCATACGGTTTAGGAAATCGCTCATGATACTCCTTACAAGCGTTTCGCTAAGCTCCAGGCCCTCGGCTGTACACGAATAAACCCGCTGCTAGCGGGTTTACCTTACAATTATGTACGCCGCGGTGCTTGAGCTTTCCTTGTGTGGCAAGCTCATTATAGGACGCATTAGCGCTATAATCGCTCTGATAAATATGTCTCGACGTATGTTCGAGAAAAAGCCCAGTTAAAAAGCGTGTGGCTTTTGACAAGGAGTATCGATGCAGATTACCTCAGGCCTGCCTGAAGGCTTTAATGCCGGTGCGTATGACATGATCGTTGTCGGCGCCGGTTATGCCGGTGCCGTTTGCGCCCGCCGTCTTGCCGAAACTATCGGCTATCGTGTTGCCGTTTTGGAGCGTCGCGGCCACATCGCGGGTAATGCCTACGACTGCGCTGACGAGGCCGGAATCCTGGTCCACGAGTACGGTCCGCACATCTATCACACTTTTAACGAGCGCGTCCATAACTTCCTGTCGCGCTTTACCAAGTGGACGGACTACCAGCACAAGGTGCTCGCCAACATCAACGGCACCCTTATGCCCGTGCCCTTTAACCACGCGAGCCTCAAGCTCGCCTTTGGCGATGAGCGCGGCGAGGAGCTGTATCAGAAGCTCGTGGAGACTTTTGGCAAGGACGTCAAGGTGCCCATTATGGAGCTGCGCAAGAAGAACGACCCGGATCTTGCCGAGGTCGCCGATTATGTCTACGAGAATGTCTTTTTGCATTACACCATGAAGCAGTGGGGCCAGACGCCCGACCAGATCGACCCCTCGATCACCGGCCGCGTTCCCGTCTTTGTGGGCGATGACGATCGCTACTTCCCGCAGGCTCCTTTCCAGGGCATGCCGCAGGACGGCTATACCGCGCTGTTCGAGCATATGCTCGATCACGATCTGATCGACGTATTCTGTGACGTAGACGCCCGTGACCTCTTTGAAATCGACGAGACCACCGTCAAGATCGACGGCAAGGTCTATGGTGGCGAGATCGTCTACACCGGTCCGCTCGACGAGCTGTTTAACCTCGACCTGGGCGCGCTGCCGTACCGCACGCTCGATATGAAGTTCGAGACGCTCGATATGGACCAGTTCCAGCCCGTGGGCACCGTCAACTACACCACGAGCGAGGACTATACGCGCATCACCGAGTTCAAGAACATGACCGGTCAGGTTTTGCCCGGCAAGACCACCATCATGAAGGAGTACTCCAAGGCCTATACGCCCGGCTCGGGCGAGACGCCGTACTACGCTATTCTGGAGCCCGAGAACCGTGAGCTCTACGAGCGCTATCTTGAGCGCGTCCAGAACCTGACGAACTTCCACCCGGTGGGTCGTCTGGCTGAGTATCGTTACTACGATATGGACGCCGTGACCAATTCTGCCCTCGATCTTTCGGATGAGATTATCGCCTGCCATGCATAAAGTCATAACATTCGGTATTCCCTCGTATAACGCCGCCAAGGATATGGACCATTGCATCACCTCCATCTTGGAGGGGAGCAATTACGCCACCGATATCGAGATTATCGTGGTGGACGACGGCTCCAAGGACGAGACGGCCGCCAAGGCCGACGAGTGGGAGGCCCGTTATCCTGGAATCATCCGCGCGGTGCACCAGGAGAATGGCGGCCACGGTATCGCCGTCCTCTCGGGCCTGCGTGAGGCGCATGGTACGTACTATAAGGTCGTTGACTCGGACGACTGGCTCGACGGTGCGGCGCTTTCGACCATGCTGTCGATTCTGCGTGGCTTTGAGGAGCGCGGCCAGCGCGTCGACCTGTTTATCTCGAACTACGTGTACGAGAAGGTTTACGAGGGCACGCATACCGCTATTGGCTACAAGTTTGCCCTGCCGCGCAAAAAGATTTTCTCTTGGGACCAGATCGGACACTTCCGTCCCGATCAGAACCTGCTTATGCACAGCCTGTGCTATCGCACCGATGTGCTGCGTGAGTCCAATCTGCCTATGCCGGCACACACGTTCTACGTGGATAATATCTACGCATACGTGCCGCTGCCGCGCTGCAAGACCATGTACTACGCCGACATCGACCTCTATCGCTACTTTATCGGTCGCGAGGGCCAGAGCGTCAACGAGGCTACGATGGTCAAGCGCCTGGGCCAGCAGTTCCGCGTAACGCGCATCATGATGGAATCGTTCCACCTGTACCAGGACGTTGAGTCCTCGCGTCTGCGTTCGTACATGATGGGCTACTTCACCATGATGATGGCGATTTGCTCGGTGCTCACCAAGCTTTCCGAGGAAGATTGTGCCGATGAGCGCCTGAAGACGCTGTGGAAGGACCTGAAGGAGTACGACGAGCGCATGTATCGTCGCGCTCGCTACGGCGTGGTCGGATTCTTTACCAACCTGCATGGACGGGCCGGAGACAAAACCACACTCGGCCTATACCATCTTGCCTCAAAGATCTTCAAATTCAACTAGCTGCTGAGTAATCGCTGCTGATAGGTTGACTGGGCCCCTTGGCCTTTAGTTTGCTACTGCGAACAGTCCTGCTCGCACGGAAAGCACATTAAGTGCTTTCCGGCTCGTGCGGAACTTGTATCAAACTAAAGGCCAAGGGGCCTCTGCTATAAGTATCGATTCTGGGATTGTTTGAATTTGAAGATCTTGGACGCGCGGTACACAGGGGCCTGGGCTGAAAAGATTTTGGTTGGTAGTCGGTCGGAGGCGGGCGGGCATTACGTTTGTCGCGAGTTCCGCATGCAAAGAAGGCCACTTAATGTGGCCTTCGTCTTGCATAGGACTGTAGAGCAGCAAACGTAATGCCCGCCCGCCTCCGACCGACGGTCGAGTGAGATTACTTCGCGGCGCCGGGGATGCCGTGGGAGGTTTTGGCGGTTTTGGCTCCGTTTACGATGGCGGTTTGCAAAGCCCTTACGGCGAGCATACCCAGCAGGTCCAGGGGCACGGCGGCGCTTGTCTGAGCGTCTAGTTTGCCGCTGGCGAGGGTGTAGATGGTGTCGCCGTCGTTGGTGGTGTGCGTGGGACGGATGGCGTGTGCGTAGGCGTCTGCGGCCATTTGGGAGACCTTGGTGGCCTGGGCCTTAGTGAGCTCCATGTTGGTGACGATGCAGCTGATGGTAGTGTTGGTGCGGTCGAGCGGCATCTGCATGGATCCGGCGGCGGCAAAGGCTGCGAGTTCCATGTCGACGATCTGGTCGCTATCGGCTGCGGCACGCATACCGGCGACCCACTCGCCGGTGAAGGGGTCGACAACGTTGCCGCAGGCGTTGACCGAGACCACGGCGCCCACCTTGACGGGGCCGAGTGCCACGGCGGCGGCTCCAAGGCCAGCCTTCATGCAGGTGGCAGGTCCCATGAGCTTACCTACGGTGGCGCCGGTGCCGGCGCCCACGTTGCCCTGCTCGAGCGAGGCAGGGGTGTGGTCGAGCGCCTCGCGCACGGCGGCGATGCCGGCCTCAATGTCGGGGCGAACGGTGGGGTTACCAAAGGCGAGGTCGAAGATACAGCTGGAGCACACGATAGGCACCTGCGTGGGGCCGACGGGAAGGCCGATGCCGCGGCTCTCGAGTTCGCGGGCCACGCCGCTTGCGGCTTCGAGGCCAAAGGCCGATCCGCCCGAAAGGCAGACGGCGTGGACCTTATCAACGGTGTTTTCGGGACGCAGCAGGTCGGTCTCACGCGAAGCGGGAGCACCGCCGCGAACGTCAACGCCGCCGGTGGCGCCCTCGGGCGCCACGATTACGGTGCAGCCGGTGCCAGCCTCCTCGTCCGTATAGTTGCCAAAGCAAAAGCCATCGACATTGCAAACATCGATGGCTTCGAGCAGTGTGTCCATGTTTTCTCCTATCGGTTTTCCGCCGGGCCTTATGCCCGGTCGGGATCCGTACGGTACGGCAAAATTGTAGGCGCTGGGGGATAACCAGCGCCAGATGCAATTACGAGAGTTTTTGAATCGCGCGTGCGACGCGAGCGATGGGCAAGCCCACCACGTTGTAGAAGTCACCCGAAATATCGTGCACAAGCATGCGGCCGCCTGTGCCTTGGATGCCGTAGGCTCCGGCCTTGTCCATGGGTTCGCCGGAGGCAACATAGCGCTCGATCTGCTCTTCGGTAAGCTCATAGAACGTCACGTCGGTCACATCGACAAACGACAGGCTCTCGGCGGCATGCGGAGCTGTAGCGTCGCCGGCTTTAACGATGCAGACGCCGGTTGCGACCTGGTGCGTGCGGCCCGAAAGCTCGCGGAGCATGGTGCGCGCCTCGTCCTCGGTTGCCGGCTTGCCCAGAATCTTGCCATCGAAGGTGACAATAGTATCGGCCGCGACGGTCAGTTCGTTGGGCTCGGCATGCTCGGCGGCAACGGCGGCGGCTTTGGCGCGTGCTAAGCGTTCAACGAGCGTAAGCGGGGCCTCGCCATCAAAAGGCGTTTCGTCGATATCTGCGGGAATCACGCGAATGTCATAGCCCGCCTCGCGCATCAACTCGATGCGGCGCGGTGATTGCGAAGCCAAAATCATAGCTGAATGCCCTCGGCGACCTTCTCGACGGCCTTGTCGCCGGCGAGCGTGCGCAGCAGCTCAAGCGCAAAGGGGAGCGACTGGGCCATGCCGCTGGCGGTGATGATGTTGCCGTCTTGCGTAACCTTCTCGCCGGTATAGGCGCCTTCGGGGAAGCTTTTCTCAAAGCCAGGGAAGCACGTGGCGTGGCGCCCCTCGAGCAGGTCGAGTTCGCCCAGGATAAACGGGGCGGCGCAGATGGCGGCAACGTGCTTGGTCGCGGCGAACTCGCAGACCACGTCGCAGACGCGCTGATCGGCGCGCAGGTTGGTAGCACCGGGCAGGCCGCCGGGCAGCACGACGCAGTCGTACTCGTCAAAGTTGATCTCATCAAAGAGCGCATCGCAGGTCACGGGGATCTGCAGCGAGCTTACGACCTCACGCGTGGGCATGATCGAGACGAGCGTGGCACGCACGCCGCCGCGACGCATGACATCGACCATGGTCAAGCATTCAATAGTTTCAAAGCCATCGGCGGCGAGAACGGCAACGCTGGGCATGAGGGTTCCTTTCATAGGCGGCATACAATTAGCCGTCTTATACCCCGAAGACCTCCGCTTGCCACGCTCGATTTCCCAATGATTTTTCTGAGCAATGATTAAGTGGCTAGTTGCGCCTAAGGTGGACGACGGTCTCGCAGTGGAAGGTTTGTGGGAACAGGTCGACTGGCGTGATCTTTACGGGGGAGAAGGTGCCTTCTTCGACAAAGCGTTTGAGATCGCGCGCCAGGGTGGCCGGGTCGCAGCTCACGTAGGCGACATCGCGAGCACTCGTGCTGGCGATAAGGTCGATCGCCTCGGGGGCGAGGCCCGCGCGCGGCGGGTCGACCACCAAGACGTCGGCATCCTGGTCGGGGAACTCGCGCACCGCGTCTCCGCCAATGACGTCGACGTTATCGAGCTTGTTGATCTCCAGGTTGCGGCGTAGATCGCGCACGGCGGGGCCGTAGGCCTCGACGGCGGCGACAAAGTCGCAGCGGCGGGCGAGCGGCAGGGTAAAGGTGCCGGCACCGCAGTACAGGTCCACGGCAAGCTCGTCTTCCTGCGGGTCGAGCGCTTCCATGACAAGCTCGATCAAAATCTCGGCACCCTTGGTGTTGACCTGGAAAAAAGACGGGGCAGACAAGCGCATCTGGCCATCGGCGATGTTCTCGGTCCAGGAGCCCTCGCCGGCGAGCATCTCAACCTTGGAGACGCGACGGGCCTTCTTCTCGCCCTTGCTCATCACACGCACGATGCTCGTGGGATGAGCGGCGTCCGCCAGCACGCGGGAGACTTGCGAGCGCGGAAAAGAGCCTGTGGGCGTCCAGAGTGCGACCTCGAGCGCCTTGGTGCGGCGCGATGCGCGAATGCCCACGCGTTCGAGTCCCAAGTCATGGCCGCCGCTTAGATAGTTGAGTGCGCCGACGACCGATTTGAGCGCCTTCGGGAAGCGCTTATCGAACAGCGGGCACGCATCGACGGTCACGATTATGCTGGGGTCGACACCGTGCATGCCAAGGCGCACGCGACCGTTGACGACGGTCGGTTCGAGCTCGATTTTATTGCGGTAGCCCCAGTCGTCCTTGGTGTGGCAGATGGGCTGTACCAACTTATCGACCTGCTCAGGAGCGAACTTGCCGATGCGCTCGAGCGTGGAGCGCAGGTTTTGCTCTTTGGCGACAAGCTGTGCCGTGCGTGAGAGATTGCCCCACGAGCAGCCGCCGCAGATGCCAACGAAGGGGCAGGGGGGCTGAATGCGATCGGGGCTCGGCTCCAGAATCTCGGTCGTGCGGGCGCGCATGAACGACTTGCCGTCCTGTACGACCTCGGCTTCGACGGTGTCGCCTGCCACGGCGCCCTGCACAAAGACGACCTTGCCGTTGTCGGCGTGCGCCAGCCCGTCTGCGCCGTAGGTCATCGATTCTATAGTGAGCTTCATATCCCTGCCTGTCATTCGTGTTGTTGTTCGCACCATGGTAGCAGGGAAAAGCGCCCCGCATCCGAGGCTTTCCTCAAATGCGGGGCGCTTCTACAAACTGCTTCTACAAGCGACTATTTCGTCTTGCCGGTAATGAGCGTCTTAAGACCCAGGCCGATCAGGCCCAGGCCCATGCGCACACGACCGGGGCGATGGCGCTCGATGGCCTTGGTCTTGCCAGCGGGCTTATCGTGACGGGCGCTCGTCTCGGGTGCGGGCTTGGTGACCTGCGGCTCGGGCTGAGGTACAGGTGCGGGCTCGGGCTCAATGACGGTCGCCTGGACCTTTTGGACTTTGGGTGCTACCGGCTGCGGCTCGGGCTCGGGGGCGGGTTTCGCCTCAATGACGGGCTCGGGCGCGGCCTCGGCGTTGCGATAGGCGCGCTCCAGCAGAGCTTCCTGCGAGTTGAAGGGTTTCTCACCCTCTGCGCGCTCCACGGGGACCCAGGTGCCGTCGCTCGTGAGGCTGCGGGCCTTCACGTTGTCGCGCAGCTGCATACCCATGTACTCGTGCACCAGGGCGCGGCAGGTGGGGTCGAGCACAGGGAAGGCGATCTCCACGCGGTGCTCGGTGTTGCGTGTCATCATGTCTGCCGAGCTCAGGTAAATCATGTCCGAGTCCACGCCAAAAGCGTAAACACGGGCGTGCTCCAAAAAGCGTCCGACGATGGAGCGGACATGCACGTTCTCGGTCTTGCCCGGAACACCGGGCTTGAGGCACGAGATGCCGCGGATGATCATGTCCACGCGGACTCCAGCGCACGATGCCTCGGCGATCTTGTCGATAACCTCGCGGTCGGTGAGCGAGTTGAGTTTAAAGAACACGCGGGCGGGCTCGCCAGCGAGAGCGCGCTGAATCTCGCGATCCAGACCGCGCATGATGAGCGGCTTGAGGCCTACGGGCGCCACGCCCAGGAAGCGGTAATCGCCGCGCAGGTTGCCCAGCGACAGGTTGCGGAAGAACAAGTTGGCGTCCTCGCCGATGCCGGGGTGGGCGGTCATGAGCATAAAGTCGCTGTAGAGTTTGGCCGTCTTCTCGTTAAAGTTGCCGGTGCCCAGCAGCGTCAGGCGCGTTAGCGCCATGCCTTCGCGATAGGTGAGCTGGCAGATCTTGGAGTGGCACTTAAAGCCCTCGGAGCCGTAGATGACGGTGCAGCCGGCCTCTTCCAGGCGCTCGGCCCACTCGATGTTGTTCTGCTCGTCAAAGCGCGCGCGGAGCTCCATGAGCACCGTGACTTCTTTGCCGTTCTCGGCGGCATCGATCAGCGACTCGCACAGGCGGCTCTGCTTGGCCACGCGGTAGAGCGTAATGCGCAGCGAGATGCACTCGGGGTCATAGGCGGCCTCGTGCACCAGGTCCAAGAACGGATTCATGGCCTCGTAAGGGTAAAAGAGCAGCTTGTCGTGCTGCAGCACCTGCTCGCGGATGGAGCGGGTCATATCGATGGTGGGGTTGGGCTGCGGCTTAAACGGCGTAAAGAGCAGCTCGTTGCGTAGATGCTCGGGAATCTTGCCCTCAATGCCGAAGACGTAGCCCAGGTCGAGCGGGATATTGCAGGTAAAGACCGAGCGGCGAGAAAGCTCGAGCGCCTTGCGGATGGTCTTGAGCGTCGCCTTCTCGAGCGACCCCGAGACCGCGAGCACTACCGGCTGCAGACGCAGGCGCTTCTTGAGGATGCGCTTCATGTGCTGGCGGTAGTCCTCTTCCTCCTCGACGCCCTCGCCGTCCGGATCGATGTCGGCGTTGCGGGTGACGCGGATGAGCGCGCGGTCGAGCGGCTTATAGGAGCCAAAGCAGCTGTCCAGGCAGGCGAGGATGACGTCCTCGAGCAAGATGTAGGAGTAGGTGCCGGTGGGCGAGGGGATCTCGACCACGCGGTTCATCGAGGCGGGAATCTCGATAAGGCCCAGCAGGCTCTCCTCGTCGGTGACGCCGTCCAGGCCACAAGCCAGATAGAGTGCACCGTTGCGCAGGTTGGGGAAGGGATGTCGCGGGTCAATGACCAACGGCGAGATGACCGGCGACACGTAGGCCTGGAAGTAGCGGGTTACAAAGGTGCGCTCCTCGGGCGTAAGCGAATCGATGCGGGCGCGGTGAACGCCCAGGGTGTCGAGCTTGCCCTCGATGCTCTTAAAGATGGACTCCCATCGGGTAAGGAGCCCGGGCATTTCGGCCATGACAGCATCGACCTGTTCGGAGGCGGTCATATTGCTCTTGTTGTCGACAGGCTGTTTTTTGAGCTCTGCCAGATCGGACAGGCCGCCCACGCGCACCATGAGAAACTCGTCGAGGTTGGACTCGAAAATCGAGACGAACTTTAGACGCTCGAACAGCGGAACGGTCTCGTCGAAGGCTTCGTCAAGCACACGGTTGTCAAAGCGCAGCCAGCTGAGCTCTCGGTTCTGCGTGTACGAGAAGTCGCGCGGCGGTTTGCGCAGCTTTGCGGCGGCTTGCTTTTTTTCGATTTTGCTCGGCATATGTATCTGTCCGTTCAGTCCCCGCAGGGGACGGTTGCCTAACACTATTCACTATTGTCTCAATTTAGTCGACCTATGGCACGGACGTATCGCGTGAACGGTATCTTTACCTACTTCTTACGCTGACAAGCCATAGAGCTGACGCCCGTCGCGTTGTGAAAAACGGTCTATATCCTCACTCAACTGGTGAGTATGTGTGAATAAGAATGATAGGTAGCTGAATATCATCGAATACAGACAGAAACACGAACAAGCGTCATTTATATACATAAAACCGTTGTCAATATGCAATTCTTAATCGAAAGATTGGAGTTGTAATTGCGAATGATTTTTGAGAAAAAAGAGCGTTTACCTTAGAAAAGTTACTTTAGAACGCCGAAGTACATCATGGGGGAATCACATGCGATATACCGTTCATCGCACTTTGTTGACCGTTCGGGGGCGAGGTGGAATTGCGGCTGATTTTTGGATATAACTAGAGCTGTCAGCAAGCAGCGTCCCATATGGAGGGGCGCTGATACATTCGGCCAGTAAGGCCCGAAAGAAAGGTAGGAGGCCATGACGAAAGGTCTGCACGTGCCTTCCGAGATCGGCAAGCTCAGGAAGGTCTGCCTGCACCGTCCCGGCGACGAGCTCCTCAACCTGCCGCCCGACGAGCTCGAGCGACTCCTGTTCGACGACGTCCCGTTCCTGGAGGTCGCGCAGCAGGAGCACGACACCTTCGCCCAGATCCTGAGGGACCAGGGCGTGGAGGTGCTCTACCTCGAGAACCTCGTCGCAGAGGTGTTCGACCAGGTCCCCGGCGCCCGCGCCGAGTTCACCGACCA